>JADFJZ010000429.1 GCA_022565195.1 Planctomycetota bacterium
GCAAACCGCGCGGTGCTGTCTTACGATAGCCCCGCGATGCATCAATTGGTGGAGCAAGGATTTACGACTTGAGCGAGGCTTCCACAATCAAGGTCGCCGCGGCCCAGATTCAGGCCTTCGGGTTGGAGCAGGCGGAGCAGTCGCTGGCGGCGGTCGGTCGGGCGGTCCAGCAGGCCGCCGAGGCGGAAGTCGATCTGCTGGTTCTGCCGGAATGCGCCTATCCAGCCTATTTGATCCGATCTGTGGATGCGTATCGGGCGGCGGACGTGCTGCCGCCGAGCGAGTATATCATCACGCTGGCCCGGCTGGCGCGGAAGAACAAGCTGCACATTGTCTCCGGCTACATCGAGGATGTCGGCACGCACCTGTACAACTCGGCCGTGCTGATCGACAGCGCTGGGCAGGAAGTCGGCACGTATCGCAAGAGCTTCCTGTGGGCGGCGGACAACTCGTATTTCAAACCCGGCGAGCGCATCTCGGTGTTCGAGACGGCGCTGGGCAGGATCGGCATGGTCATCTGCGCCGATACGCGGGCCCCGGAGATCATCGCCAAACAAATCATGGACGGTGCCCGAGTCATCGCCATGCCGACCTGCTGGGTCAATGTCGCCACCGAGCCCGGCTGCTACGAGAACCCTCAGCCGGAATTCCTGATCAGCGCCCGGGCGCGGGAGTTTGATGTTCCCTTCGTTTGCGCCAACAAGTATGGTATGGAAACAGCGAAGGTCGGCTATTGCGGCCGCAGTATCATTGCCGACCGCACTGGCGCGCTGCTCGCCGAGGCGCCCGGCGACGCGGAGACGCTGCTTGTCGGGGAAATCGAACTGCCGGAGCGCGATCCGGGGCACGCGCCTGAGTTGTGGGAATCTGTCGTATGTTGGAAAGACCCGATCCGGCCGACACCGAAGGGGCTCGATCCAGTATCGGTTGCGGTTCGGCCGGGCGATTCGATAGCGGCCGATGATGTCGAACGGATTCGATCGCAGGGTGTGCGGCTTTTGGTTGTGAACACCACTCTGGATGAGTCCGTGCCGGATGCTGAACGGTTCGACATCGTGACGCCTGATCATGCCGGCACGGTGCGTGACTTCGGCATCGGCAAGGTCGGCTGTGTCGTGGGCGAGGAGTTCCGGTGCTTCGATCGGGTCCGACTGCTGGCGCTGGGCGGAGCGGAGATTGTGTGCGTGTTTGACGCGCCGGACGATGTCCGATTGATGCGCACCCGGGCGATCGAGAATCGCACGTTCATCCTGGCGGTCGGCCGGGAGATTGGTGCGATCGTCTCACCCGGCGGCGAACTGCTGGCGTATTCGTCGAGGGCGGGCGACGACGGCTTGATCGTCGAGATCAACGTGGCGGAGGCGGCGCTCAAGACCGTCGCGCCGCACACGGATATTTGGGAACAGAGACGCGTAGACGCGTACCGCTGAGGGAGCAGGAAGAAGGGAATAGGGAACAGGGAATAGGGAATAGGGAATAGGGGACGGGGAAGAGTGCAGGGAACTGCGAGTTTCGTCGATTCGTGCGCTGGAAATGGGAGGTGGTGCGTCTGCTAAACGACAAAGTCAGTCTCAGCAGTCCGTCCGGTGGCTTGCCGTTTAGCAGACTTTGGGCGAAGAAGGGGGCGACTGATGGGCGTTGCGAGCTGAACGAACAGGATCCGAATTTCGAATGAGTGAACTGTCCAAGACATACGATCCACGGCAAGTTGAAACTCAAGTCAGCGAGTTGTGGGAGCAGGGCGGGTACTTCCACGCCGAGCCGGACGATCGGCCGCCGGAGCAGCGCTTCTGCGTGGTCATTCCGCCGCCGAACGTTACCGGCGCCCTGCACCTGGGCCACGCGCTGAACGGCACATTACAGGATATTCTGGTTCGCTGGCACCGCATGATGGGCCACAACACGCTGTGGATGCCCGGCACCGACCACGCCGGCATCGCCACGCAGGCCGTCGTCGAGAAACGCATTTTCGAAGAAGAAGGCAAAACACGCCACGACATCGGCCGCAAGGAGTTGGTCAAGCGAATCTGGCAATGGAAGGACGCCTACGAAACCCGCATCATCAGCCAGCTCAAGCTGATGGGCTGTTCGTGCGATTTCGAGCGCACGCGCTTCACGCTCGACGAAGGTTGCAGCCGCGCCGTCCGCGAGACGTTCTTCAAGCTGTTCAAAGACGGCTACATTGTCCGCGGCAAGCGCCTGGTCAACTGGGACTGCGAACTGCAAACCGCCGTCGCCGACGACGAAGTCTATCACGAGAATATCAAAGGCAAGTTCTACCACTTCAGGTATCCGCTCAAAGAGGCGCAGGCCAAAGAGCCGCGGGCTTCAGCCCGCGCGGATCAACAGGTCCTGG
>JADFJZ010000430.1 GCA_022565195.1 Planctomycetota bacterium
TCCACTCGGCGAGAAGCGGCACAACCTCTGGATCACGCAACTTGCCCAGCCCGCGAAGGGCCGCATTGCGGATGACCTCGTTTCGCGAGTCGCGGACCATAACCTGCTTCAGCACATAGAAGCCGTCCTCGGGCTCCAGCGCCGCGAAAGTCTCGATGGCGGCCGACTCCACGCGATAGCTGGGATCGCCGTTAATGACCAGCGGGCGGACCGCTTTGATCACGGCTGCATCTCCGTGGAACGAGTCGAGCGCCTGCACGCACGCACGGCGGGCTTTGTGGTTCTCGAACTGCAAACCTGCGAGCAGCGCATCGCGGGCCACGTCGCCGCCGGTCTCCTTGAGTGCCTTGGCGATCTCCGCCTGCACCCCCCAGAACGGCTCTTTACTCAGCGCTTCGGCGAGCAGTTTGCGATCGCCGGTGCTCTTCGATTCGCCGAAGTGCTTGGCCGCTCGGATGCGCGCGACGACCGACGGATCATCCACAAGCTGAGCCTTCCACAAATCGCGGCCCTGCTTGGCCTTCAACTCCATGAGCACGGTCTGCTGCGGATCGATGCGAATCATCGTCGGCGCTGCCGCCAGCGGATGATAAAAGGTCATTTCCTTGTCAGTAATATCGCGCGTTACCGTCACCGGCTTGGCGTCGTCGTCGAAACGAAACTCGATCTTGAGTGGGAAGTGGAACGCAACGGCCTTCTGCGTTTGCTTGATGGTCACCTTGGCCAGCTTGTCGTCGTTGAGCCACTTGTACGACACCGTCACTTCAGGATGTCCCGGGCGCTCGGTCCAGTCGTAGAAGAACCGCTCGAACGATCGGCCGCTGACCTTCTCGATGGTTTTGCGCAGATCGACCGTTTCCACGGTCTTGAGGGCGTAAGTCGTGGCGTAGGTGTTCATCACTTCCCAGAACAAGTCGTCACCCAACTGTCGGCGCATCATGTGCAGTACCCACGCGCCCTTCGGGTAGGCGCGGGAATCAAACATGGCCATCGGATGGCTGTAGTTGCGATCCACGATCGGCTTCTTCTTGCCGCCGCGGCGGGCGCGGCTCGCTTTGCGATACATGTTGTAGGCAAACTCGTCCGCGCCCAGATCCTCCTCGGCCCACAGGGCTTCAAAGTAGCTCGCGAAGCCCTCATTGAGCCAAATGTGCGCCCAATCGCGGCAAGTCAAGTAATCGCCCCACCATTGGTGGGCCAGCTCGTGGGCGATCAGGCCGTCCGTGCTGGAATCCAGAATCGAGCGCTCATCGAGCAAGGCCCGTTCACCCAGCGTGGTGGCAGCGGTGTTCTCCATCCCGCCGCCGAAGCCATAGCAACAGAGCTGGGCGTAGCGATCCCAGGGATACTCCACGCCGATCTTGTCGCTGAAGAAGTCCAGCATGCGTGTGGTGTTCTTGAATGTTCGCGCGACTTGTTCCTCATACTTCGCGCGGACCCAATACTCGATCGACTTGCCCCGCCAAGTCTCGCGCACGATCTCGAAATCGCCGATGATCAGCGAGATCAAGTAGGCCACATGCGGCTTGTCTTGCACCCAATGGAAGGTCACGGTGTCGTCTGCCGGGTTCTCTTTCTTCGAGAGCAGTCGGCCGTTGGAGCTGACTTCGTAGCCGCGCTTGGTGGTGACGATCATTTCGGTGGTCTGGCGTTCGTTGGGATGATCGAAGCAGGGGATCCAGTTCGAGTTGAAGATGGACTCGCCCTGCGACCAGGCAATGTAGGGCACGTCGGGTTCGTTCTCGGACGGGCCGAAGAAGCGCAGCCCGGTGTCCGGATCTTCGATGGTATAGTGAATGAACAGGCTGAACTTCTCGCCGGCTTTCAGGCTGGTTTGCGGGAGCACCTCGATGTGTTTGCCATCGTTGATGAATCGGACCGCTGTGGCCTTTCCGCCGGCTTGCCCTCTGGCGAGCGTGACCTTCGACGTTTCGAAATTGATGGCATCGAGCGTGATGCTCGATACTTCGCGCAGCGCAACGATGTCGAGCCTGGCGGTGCCGGCCAGGCGTTTGTTCTCCACATCGACGTTGAGTTCAAAGCGCATGTGCAGGCAGTCGATGGGCCGGTCGGCGGCAAAGCGCTCGGGCTCTTGCGGCTGCTCGTCGGCCCGCCCCACGGCGGCGGATAACAGGACCAGCACGCCAACGGCCGAAAGCACCCTCAGCCTCACAAAACCACGGTTGAATGGGCAGCGGTTCATCGGATCCCTTTCGAAAAATGCGTAAATTCGGGAAATGCGGAGGCGCTGGCCACCACATCTGGCACGCGCTCGACCGGCCTGCATTGATTGTACACCATCTCCTACGGTGATGGAAATCGTCCAGCTTGGCCCG
>JADFJZ010000431.1 GCA_022565195.1 Planctomycetota bacterium
GTTTTCGTACGCTGCGGTGCAGTGATTCTCCTGACGTGACTGGCCGATCCGCCTCGCTCAGCCGAACGGACATCATCAAAGGCACCGCATCTCGATTCTGCACTGCGGGCCGATCCTCAATTCGCTCCGCCTGCACTGGCAACGCCCACACCGCCAGCATTGCCGCGATTCCGTAGGTTGTGTTCATCGCTTGACCTCCTCTGAGTGCCGAATTTCCGTTTGATGATCTACTTGTCGTGATCACCGTCGTGTCTCCCGCGTGAACCAATCAACTGCTTCGGCAGCGATGTTCGGCCATCGCCGTGCGGAGCACCCTCTACAAGTCTAGGCGCAGAAATGGGGCAAATTGGTCCGCGATTTTGGGATTTTTCCCGGTTTTCTTGGGGTGATTGGCCGGGTCGGTGATCTCCAGGGGACATTCCAGTCCGAAGGCAGTGCCGGCTGAACCAATGAGAAAGCACGCGGCTGCATCGACCAACACGCTCGCGGGAATGGCTGGGAACTGCATTGTGTAACTTCCTTCACCATACCCACGTTGCCGACAGCACTCGATCTGGCGCAGCGACCGTCGTGATCTTCCTGAAGTAGATACCGCCGAGACACTCAAATCTCCCTCAATTCGGCGAGAAAATATTGCCCGCCAAGAGAATTGAGACCCCGTGGCGGATTCTTATGAGGATTATCAGCGGTCCGGCGGTGTGCCTGAACGCGGTCGGCGACCTTGAGCCGGCGGGTGACCCCAGCGACCGTCTGTCACACACGCGCGTCTCGCTCTGCTGCTGAATGTACTACGGGCGGGAGTGCCTGTTGTTCAGCAAAATTGCCAAATCGGTCGCACCGACGCAAGGGATCACTTGGAGGTGCGGAACAATGCCGTTATCATTTTGGTGTGTCGATCGGCGGTGCGGCGGTGGCGCTGTCTCGCAGGGGTCGAACGTGGATACTCAGGTGCGGACCGGGCGCTGGCGCTTGCGGCTCTGATTGGCGGCATCATGCTGTTATGCGAAACAAACTGAACATCATTGCGTGGGTCGCGTGTTTGGGGTGCATCCTTGCATGGGGATGTGATCGCGACTCGTCGAAGAAGAACAAGGCGAACGGCGGGCGCGGCTCGGACTCGGCGGTGGAAATCGTCTGGGCGCCCGACGCCAAGTGCAAGAACCAGGAAGTCAACGACTTCGTCGCCAAAGCGCTGACCGTGTGCGCCGAAGGCGACTACGAGGAATACCGGCTGCTGTGGAGTCTGGATCACCAGCCGACGAACCGCAAACGCTTCATGCAACTCCGCGACGCCACGGAGCAAGTCCAAGTCAAGACCATCCGGCGATTGCAATTTCGGCTTCCGGACGGCAGCATGAAAGGCCTGGACACGCCGGTTTATGTCCTTCACGCGTTCGTGGCGCTGAAAGAAGAAGCAAAGCAGCGCTCCGAGCGCCTGAAAGATCGTGATTTGATCCTGCAGATTGTCCGCCGCAACAACGCGTGGTGCTTCATTCCCGCCGCGAAGGAAGTCAAGGAGTCTCTTCTGGCCGGTGATTCCGGCGGGCCGCCGGTCGGGCCGCCGGATGCCGTACCGACTCAGCCTGCCCCCGGCGGCGGAAATGATTGATTGAGCCCACCGGGCCCGCCCTGCCGACACGGATTGTATGGACACACCGCAACCCACACCGCGTGCAGACCATCGCGCGTTGCTCAAGCCGCTGGTCGCCGTGCGCCTGGCGGTCACCGGCGGCCTGATGGGTCTCGCCTTCCTCGTGCCGGGCGTCAGCGGTGGGACGATGGTGCTGGTGATGGGCTTCTACGACGACTTCGTCAGCAGCATCGCCGATGCCACCCGACTCCGCTTCACCAAGCGGAACATGATCTTTCTGGCGATTCTGCTCGGCGTGGCGGCGCTCAGCTTTGTGTCCTGTGCCGGGCTCATGCACCGGCTGGTCGCCAACGAGAAAGCGGCGATGTACTCGCTCTTCGTCGGCTTGACGCTCGGCGGAGCGCCGCTGATGTATCGCATGACCAAGCCGCTGAACGCAAAGTCGATGGCCCTCGCGCTGGCCGGCTTTCTGATAATGATCGGCATCGCGGCGACCAAGTCCGGCACGCCGATAAAAACCGACCGATCGGCTGAGGCCGCTGAGATCCACATCGAGGCTGCCTACGGCTTGGACGTGTTGGCCGGCGTGCTGGGTGTGTCGGCCATGGTGCTTCCGGGCATCAGCGGAGCCTACATGCTGCTGGTGATCGGGCGGTATGAAGCCATCCTGGCGGCGATCGCAGCCGCTCGGCGGTGGGCGTTTTCGGGCGGTAGCGAAGGGGACTTGGCCTGGCTGGGGATCGTGA
>JADFJZ010000432.1 GCA_022565195.1 Planctomycetota bacterium
TCGTGTCGCGATCGGGATCAGCGGACATGTCCATCTGTGTAAGCAATTATTTCCTCAGCACCATAGAGCCATGCAGGATCGATTATAGTGCGTCCTCACAGGGCAATAAAGAGATTTCGGCGAAAGCCCTGCGGGAGCAAAGCATTGGGGCCGCCGGACCTACCCACGGTTCCGCAAGATCCACCAATCCCGCCAGGCCAATTGGGCGGCCAGCCTTCGCTCTGCCTCATCCGTCGATCGAAAGCCAAATGATCGTCCCGTGATTAAACGGAGGCTGAATGCGGCCTGGTCGGACACCGTGCGAAATTTCTGGAACGTCAATGGCTCGCCTACGGCAGGCGCGCGCTCCTTCAGGAGGATCCCCAGCGCCTGTTCATCCAATTCATCCAATCGAGTTGATCCCTGGTACCGCACGTTGTCCCCCAGCGCATCGATCAGCGCCGGCACTGCCTCGGCACACCGCAGAGCGCCCAACTCCTCAACCGCCTGAGCGCGAACGAGAGGAAGCGCATGCGTTCGCGCCGCGCGGGATAACGGCCCGACAACCGTGACGCAATCAAACGCTCCGTAAGCACGAACCGCCGCGAGCACCATCGCCTTGTTCTGGCTGCGGACCATCGTTTCGAGTTCCGCGAGGATTGAAGTATCACGAACCCGCTCAACCGAGTCCGGCAGCGCCGACCGCAGAAGCGCGTCGGCCTCCTCGTTTGCGATGCGTGCCAGGACCGCAACTCCGAGTGACCGCAGCGCGGCGTCTTCGTCTTCGAGCAATGACCGCGCCGCGGGCAAGGCCAACGTCCCTGCCGAACTGAGGAGATTCACGTAGTACGATTGCTTCGTCTCAGTATCGGCGCCGCGAAGTCGCAGTTCCCACCACATAACGCGAACAGGATCTCGAAACGCGACGACGGCGAGCCATGCCGCGACAAAAACAGCCACGGGCCAGTAGCTCCGCAGAAATCTGGAACTGTCAGCATCCAACTTGGACATGCGATCTTCCAGAACCACAAGGCAACGAATCAGTCGGCTCGCGAGCGCTCAGCCTACCCAATGCCAGTTCACGAACAATGCCATGTTCATCATTTGCCCGACCACCGCTAGCCACAAAAGATTCGATGCCTCTCTCGTGCGATACAGTGGCGGCCTGGCCGCCGTTTCATTCACCAGTCACTGCTATTCGGGAGGAGTGCCGCAGGTAGTTGCTCAGCCTCGTGGCTGCGTCGCTTCCGGCCTTGCGGTCAGCCGGCTGGACCGATCGAGTTCACCCCCCAATATAGTGCTGGGGAAAACCCTGCCACGCAACATACGGTGCATGCGCCTTGCCCACTCCGCTCTCGCGCAAAAAGGCTTCCAAAATTCTCCTTTTTGCACTTGCATCGGTGGGCGAAAGTGGTACAGTATCCCTAAGTCACCCACGCAATGGGTTAACCAGTCGCCTCTAGCCATAGCATGACTTTCACTGACTCTTATGAACGCAGCATCGACGCCAAAGGCCGCCTTCAAATCCCCTCACAGCTTCGTGAGATCATGGAGTCGGCCAACCAGGGGCGGCTGCTTTATCTCGTCCCCGGCGCTCGTTCCGGCACCCTCGCATTATACCCCGCCGCCAAGTTCGAGCAGATGGCTCAATACATGGACAACGCGCCGAGTCCCGATGACGACGCGCTCACCTATCAGCAACTATTTTACTCCATGGCTTCACGTTTGGAAATGGACAAACAAGGCCGGATCCTTCTGCCGGAGCGGATGCTCAAGCGTGCCAACATCGGTACGGAACTCATGCTCACCGGAGCGGGAGGCCACCTCGATCTGTGGAACAGAGCGGTATATGAAGAGTTCGTGGAGAACAATTGGGGCCGCTGGGCCGAGGTCCAGAAAAAGGCCCGCCTGGCGAGTCGAAAGAAAGCACCGGACGGGTCGTAGTCCACGATCCCGTCGGCAGCATAACGCACCATGAAGCGAGAGACATAAGGCAGGACCGGTGAGGATCAAGTCTCGATCTCCATCCGCCTGCCGCGGCAACTGTCGCGATCCCCTCGACTCTCGCATCTTTTGATATTGAGCAGCGACCCTTTGTCTGCTCGTGGTCAGTGAAGGTCTGTTATTCGCATTCTGGTCCGCTGTCCGACATCAGGAAGCGAACGGATTCGCCGAGTCGATTCAGCGGTGGACGTGTTCGGTGCCAAGCCATGTGCTCAGCATCCCTTGTTCGCAAGGTCCTGAGCAAGCGTTGCGTTGCGGGCGGCATCCGAAACGGACGATCAGGGTGCGCCGTCTGCAAGGATGGAGACGGCCCCCCTGTTTTTCGCTCATG
>JADFJZ010000433.1 GCA_022565195.1 Planctomycetota bacterium
TTAAATTCCCGTTCAGAGTAGACAAGAACACCGTCCGCAAGCGTTATCGTGCGCCACCACAGCGAACAGAGCCGTATTCGTTCGAAACCGTAGTAGCTTGCGCCCCACAGCCCCGCGCTGAGCAGCAGGCCGATGAGGGAGAGGATTGTCAAGGTCTTGCGGATCATGAGAACAGCAGTAAGCAGTAAGTCGTAAGCAGTAAGGTCGCCCGGCGACTTCTCTTTATATAGCCGGCCGCATGCGGCCGGGAGCGCTCAGCAGTCAGCTTCGGCGCCCCAAACGGTTTCCCGCACTCCGGCCACGGCTGCCCATTGGAGTACTATACGCGAAACCCTCGTCGGAGGAGTCAATTCACCCCCGAACGAGTCGCCCTCGGCCAGACGTTCGTCCGGGATCACGGTCCGGGCCCTGAAGGACCCGGCTCAGGTAGTCTGCTAATCTCGCAACTTCACTCTGATTTGATCCGCGACGCCGCTGCCGTTACAAGCTGAGGCATGAGCGATGCGGGTACACTTTTGGGCATGAGCGATGCGGGCATCGGACAACTGTGCGCCTTGCTGACGGCGGTGACGTGGGCGGCGTCGATGGTGCTGTTCAAGCGCAGCGGCGAGACGATTCCGCCGCTGGCGCTCAACGCCTTCAAGAACGTAGTGGGGTTGACTTTGCTGATCATCACGCTGGGGGTGGCAGGTGCGCCCGTGGCCGAGCTTCGAGGTCATACAGGCAAAGAGGTTCTCATTCTTCTTTTGAGCGGGTTCATCGGCATCGCCGTCGCGGACACTTTGTTCTTCTATGCACTGAATCAAGTCGGCGTGGGCATTCAATCGATCGTCGATTGTCTCTATAGCCCACTGGTGATTCTGTTTGCGTGGCTGATGATCCAGGAGCGCCTGACGATTGCGGACTACATCGGCGCGACGTTCGTCCTCTCGGGGGTGGCCATCTCGACACGGCACAAGCTGCCGCCCGACCGCACGCGGCGGCAACTCGTGAAAGGCATTCTCGTCGGCGGATGCGCGATGGCCATGATGGCCGGCGCCATCGTGATGGCCAAGCCGGTCCTGTCCGGCGTCGAGGTGCCGGGCCAACCGAAGGGCGAGGGTTTCCCGCTCATTTGGGCAACAACATTGCGCATGATCGCCGGCACGCTGCCGCTGCTCGCTTGGGGCTGGCTCACGCGCCGCCGGGCGCTGGTGGCCGCCTTTCGGCCGAGTCCGGCCTGGAAGTTCGCCCTGCCGGCATCGTTTCTGGGGGCCTACGTGAGCATGATCCTGTGGATCGCGGGCTTCAAGTATGCCCAAGCCGGCGTCGCCGGCGTGCTGAACCAGACTTCGTCGATCATCGCAATCATTCTCGCTGCGATCTTCCTGAAAGAGCAACTCACGCGGCGCAAGATGGTGGCGATCACCCTGTCGATGATCGGCGTGGTGATCGTTATGTTCCGCGACGGATGAAAGAGAAAAGAGAAAACAAGACACGGGATACGGCACGGTTTCTCCGTTTCCGTGCGCACATTGTAATGCTCAGCGTCTGCTAAACGGCAAGCCGGTTCGAGAGACTATCGCAGTGGCTTGCCGTTTGGCAGATGCTCAACTGCGGTTTGTCGCTTGGTCTCGGGGCGTACCGGGGATGCAGGACTGTGCGGCTTGCGTTACGCGAAGGCGTCGATGAACTTGCCGGTGGGCGTGAAAGCGTCGGCGAGGGCGCTGTCTGAAATGATCGACTCTGGTCGCAGAGGATCGGCGTTCGTATCTTCATCGGTGCTTGCTTCTTCGCTCTTGCCGGCAGCCAACTCGGCGCGGGCCTGCTGTTCGAGCTGGGCGGCTTCGGCAGCCACTTGGCGGTCTTGATTCGAAGGCTCCGCCGGTGCAGTGGCAGCGGCGCGGACTTGCCGCATCTTGTCGATGGTGGCTTGCGGATCGTCCGCGACAGGCGAAACGTCGATACTCACTTCGCCGCCGACGACATAGCGCCGGCCGTCCGGCCCGACCTCGTATTCGAAGCTCGGCGCACCGCTCGCATATCGGCCCGCCGCGGCTTTGTGGGCCTGCTCGTGGCGGCGGACCTCGCGATCGCGCTCTTTGAGTTCCTCGACTTCGCGCTGTTCCTCTTCGGTCAGTTCGCTCTTGCCGGTGCCGATCTTGCCGCGCTCGTCTACCGATTTGGCTTCGCCGCCGGCTTTGACTTGCTCGCTGGATGCAAAGGGCGAACCGCCGGCGAGGGCAATCAGGCCGTTGAGGGACAGACTGGAACCATCAATGCTGTTGATCATCGTCAGGGCTCCCCCATCCCCTCAATATGCGAGCACGT
>JADFJZ010000020.1 GCA_022565195.1 Planctomycetota bacterium
CCGTCGGGGCGCTGGTCTGTGTGGCCATCTGCATCGCCGGCGATTGTTCGCAGGATCTCAAGACCGGCTATCTCGTGCGGGCTACTCCGTGGAAGCAGCAGGCCGGCGAAATGATCGGCGTGCTGACCATCACCATCGTCATTGCCTTGGTGATCCAGGCGGTTCACGGCACTTACGGTTTCGAGAAGACGCCCGAAACGCCGAACGCCGTCCTGGCCCCTCAAGCGAACATCATGAAGGTGTTGGTCGACGGCGTGATGGGCGGCTCGCTGCCGTGGGCGTTGATTATTTCGGGCATGGCTGCGGCACTGGTCATCGAGTTGCTGGGCGTTCCCGTGCTGCCGGTGGCGGTGGGTCTGTATTTGCCGCTGGAAATCTCCGCGACCATCATGGCCGGCGCTTTGATCCGCTGGGGTGTGGAAAAGTGGCGCCAGGCCCCAACGCAAAGTGAGGATTCCGGCATCCTGGCGGCATCGGGCCTGGTCGCGGGTCAGGGTCTGGTCAACCTCGCCGCAGTGGCAGCGGCCGTCTTCATTGGTTGGTGGTGGCATGATCCGCAGTTCCACAATCCACTGACAGAGCAGACCGAAAAGGTCGATGCAACTCATGTGATGCCCTACCTGAGCGAACTGATGGGGTTCCCGCAGCGCTACGGCTACGGCGAGTTCGGCTTCAATCTGTTCCCCCTTGTGCCGTTCGGTGTGCTGATGCTGTGGTTGATCTTTACGGCCTGCCGCAAACCCGCCGCGCCGATAACCGCTTCTGCGAGTAGCGCTCTGCCGCTGACCGAACATACAGTTGACGTAGCGGCCGGCGTCGAGTTCGTCGATGACGACAGCCAAGCGAGCGAGGCCGGCGAAGGCAAATCGCGTGATACGAACCTGCCGTTCAACCCGCCGCCGGATCAAGAAGAGGACTGAGGCGTCTGCGCCCTGCCACGAGGCGTCGAGGACCACCGCCTTGATGCTCTGGAACGTGCCGCGCGCCATGGCGTACATGACGACCAGAGCGACCGCCCAACAGCAAACCCAAGGCAGGGTCTTGCGAATTGACTTCGTCGTGCAGCAGATGCCCGATTTAATCTCGCCTAGGCACAGCCCGATGGCACCCTGTCTTCCAATTGATCGCACACAGTTCCCTTCTGCTCAGTGCTCAGTCGTGCGAATAGTCGCCCCAGCAGCACGCCCGGATCGCCCCCAGTCAGTTTCAACACACGCCACAGCGCGCCAGCCGCCTCGGCCGCCGGCAACGCACTGAGCGCATCCTGCAAGCGGAGCGCGAGCTGCTCGTCACTGGAGGTCTCGTCCAGTCTCGTGGCCATGCCGTGATCCGAATCCCGCGCGTGCGCCCGGAGTCGGCGGCATTCGCGATCACGCTCCAGCAGGCGGGCGATCTCTGCGACCAAACGCTTCTCGCAATCAGCCACGCGCGCATAGGACGATTCCGTTTCGCGGGCGATCTGCCGCAACGGCGTCTTGTGTTCGTCGTCGGGGATGAGCAGGCGGTCATCGACCACACGATCGACCAGCAGGCTTCGATCGCCGCGACGGCTTCGCCCGGTTCGCGCGACTTTCCGAGCCCGTTCGACGGCCGAGACATATTTTTGCCGCAGGCGCGCGGCGATGGTCCCCTCGCCCGACGGATCCGACCGGGCGTCCGGCTCGCGTGTGGGCGGATCCTGCTCCAGGGAGTGAACCACCGGCGCGGGCGCCTCCTGCTTGTGTTGCTCCATTTGTTTGCGCATCGGTACCTTCACGGTGGAGAAGCCTTCGTAGGCAGTGCGGCTCACGGCATGATGGATGCGTCGCAGCGCGAACGCGGAGAATGGTATGCCCCCGTCGCCGTCGTACAGCCGGGCCGCCTCGATCAGCCCCAGGCATCCCGCCTGATACAGGTCGTCCCTTTCGCGACTGCGCGTGGGCCGGCGCGGACACGACACATGCCGCCGCAGGTGCCCCTGCACCAAGTGCAGATGCTCCTCCACGAGTTGTGCCTGTTCCTGGTTGAGCGATCCCGATCCCATCACCATATCCGCCTGAACGATACACTAACATAAACCTAACTTAGTGTTTGTTCAAGCCTTTTCGCGTCGATGTGGGAAGCCGCCGCGCGACCCGCCGCCCCAACGCCTGCACAGCGCGATCAACCTTACGCCTCAAGCGGCACAGGTCGTCCGTTCCCGATTGCGGCCTTGACCTTGCGATGCACGGGGAGCTTTCGTTCTTAATCCGGACAGTGACAACACTGGCGGAAAAGCCGCCAGTCGTACGCCGGCGCGATCCGCGAGCGGGACAGATCGACCGTTGTCTGTCGTGGCCTTGAGGTTTCGACGTTTTTCTTGTTCCTGATTCCATTTTTCAAGGTCTGCAAGCTTGGCGCGCTCCCCTTCGGGTCGCCGCTAAACCAATGTCGCGCAGCGCTCCTTGGGCATTGCTTACCGCTTGATGCAATTCGCCACGGCCGACACTGGGCTCTGATCGGCACTTCAGGTTGGAGGGTGTGTCGAGTGGTGCGTGTCGGGAGTGGTTTGGGGGCTGGTCTGAGTGTCGGCGTGGCCGTCGGCGATGTGGTGCCAGGTCTTGTTGAAGAGTTTGGATTCCTCGACCTGGATCATCTTGCGGCGCTCGCGTTCGTAGTCGTGCTCGACCATCATGCGGACCAATTCATCGAAGCTGACCTTCGGCTGCCAGCCGAGTTCCTCGCGGGCGCGGGTGGCGTCGCCCTGGAGCCTGTCCACCTCGGTGGGGCGGTAGTAGCGCGGGTCGATCTCGACGTGATCTCGATAATCGAGGTCCAGCAGCCCGAAAGCCTTCTCGCAGAACTCGCGCACGCTGTGGGTCTCGCCGGTGGCGATGACGTAGTCGCGCGGCTCGTGGTGCTGGAGCATCATCCACATGGCTTCGACGTAATCGCCTGCGAAGCCCCAGTCGCGCCGGGCGTCGAGGTTGCCGAGGTACAGCTTGTCTTCCAGGCCGAGCTTGATGCGGGCCACGCTGCGGCTGATCTTGCGCGTGACGAAGGTCTCGCCGCGCCGCGGCGACTCGTGATTGAACAAAATGCCGTTGGTGGCGAAGATGCCGTAGGCCTCGCGGTAGTTGACGGCCGTCCAGTAGGCATAGAGCTTGGCTGCGGCGTAGGGGCTGCGCGGATAAAACGGCGTGTCCTCGTTCTGGGCCGTCTTTTGCACGCCGCCGAACAGCTCGCTGCTCGAGGCTTGGTAGTAGCGGCAGTTGATGCCTTCGGATTTGATGGCTTCGAGAAAGCGCAGCGCGCCCAGCCCGCCGACGTTGGCGGTGTATTCGGGAATATCGAAGCTGACGCGGACGTGGCTCTGGGCGGCGAGGTTGTAAACTTCGTCCGGCTGGACCTCGGCGACGATGCGGGCGATGTTGCTGCTGTCGGTCAAGTCACCGTAGATGAGGTGCAGGCGGCACTCTTCGTGCGGATCCTGGTAGAGGTGGTCGATGCGTTTGGTGTTGAACGTGCTGGCCCGGCGGACGATGCCGTAGACATCGTAGTCTTTGTCCAGCAGAAGCTCCGCCAGGTACGAGCCGTCCTGCCCGGTGATGCCGGAGAGCAGTGCTTTCTTGCGGGCCATGTCCGTCCTTTCGCGTGAAGAGTGAAGCGTGAAGAGTGAAGCGTGAAGAGTTAGGGCGAATTCGCAGTGCAGGGCGCTTGCTCTTCAATGTTCACTTTGTGTTTCATGTACCATTCGTATGTGGCGTGCAGGCCGTCATCGAGCGTGGTGTGTGCCTCGAAACCGAAGCACACTTTCGCGCGGGTCGTGTCCAGTCCGCGGCGCGGCTGGCCGTTGGGGCGCGAGGCGTCCCAGCGAATCTCGCCATCAAACCCGGTGATTGCGGCAATGCGCGCCGCGAGATCACGGATGGCAATCTCCCGCCCAGCCCCGAGATTGACAGGTTCGGCGCCGTCGTATTGGCACGCGGCTTTGATAATGCCGTCGGCGGCGTCTTCGACGTAGAGGAACTCGCGCGTGGGCGAGCCGTCGCCCCACAGCGTCAAATACGGCGCGCCGGCGTGCCGGGCTTCGACGCACTTGCGCAGGATCGCTGCGACGGCGTGCGACGTATCTGGGGAGAAGTTGTCTCCCGGGCCGTAGAGATTCACCATGATCAAATGGATCGCGTTGAACCCGTACTGCCGGCGATAGGCCTGCGACTGCACGAGCATCATTTTCTTGGCGATGCCGTAGGACGCGTTGGTCTCTTCGGGATAGCCGTTCCACAACTCATCTTCGCGGAAGGGCACCGGCGTGAATTTCGGATAGCTGCATACGGTGCCGATGGACACAAATTTCTCGATTCCTGCCCGCCGGCCGAACTCAATCAGTTGCGTGCCCATGATGGCGTTGTCGTAAAAGAACTCGCCGGGCCGCTGCTGGTTGGCGCCGATTCCGCCGACCGCCGCGGCGAGGTGAATGACGACCTCCGGCCTGAGCTCGTCGTAGAAGCGGCCCACGCCGGCTTCGGTGCGCAGGTCGAAATCGCGGCGACGCGCGATGCCGATGCGCGAACAGCCGTCGGCCTGCAAGCGCGCGACGACCGCTCGACCGAGGAAGCCCTCGCCGCCGGTTACCGCAATGCGCTTTGCTGTCAGATCAATGGCCATTTGCGTGTGCTCGATCATGAACTCTTGCAGACCGTCTCATCCGTGAGTCCGCGCGGGCTGAAGCCCGCGGCTCTTTGTCTTTCCTGGTCGCCGGACGAATGAGCGGATTCGCTCAATCACGTATTCCGTTTGCTCGGCGGTGACGCCGGGATTGATGCCGATCATCAGGCCGTTGCGGTCGATGTCGTCCGCCACGCAAAGCTTGCTGTAGGCGCGCCATGGGATGTGCTCGAAGGCCGGCTGGCGGGCCAGATTGCCGCCGACCACCGGACGCGTGTCGATCCCGCCGGCCTCGAGGTGGTCGCGCAGGGCGTCACGCGTGAAGGGGGCGTTCTCGCGCAGGACCATCGAGAACGCGAAGGCTGAATGGAAGTGCCCCGGTAGTTCGCGTTGAAGGCGCAGGGCATCTTCACAGTCGGCCAGGCCCTCCAGAAGCGTTCGCCGAAGCTCGGCGCGCTGGCGAATGAAATCGGGCATCTGGCGAAGTTGCACGAGCCCGATGGCGGCATTGAGTTCCATCGGGCGCAGGTTGTAGCCGGGCGTGACGAACAGCCAGCGGTCGTCGCGCTGGCCAAAGAGCCTGGCCAGGTTGTCGCGGTCGCTGCGCTGCCGCAGCCAGCCGTGCGAGCGGGCGGAGAACAGGAAGTTGGACCATTTCTCATCTTCGCGAACGGAGATCATGCCGCCCTCGATGGTCGTCATGTGATGCGAGAAATAGAAGCTGAACGTGCTCATCTCGCCGAAGGTGCCGACGGGTTGATCTCCGACCCGGGCGCCGTGCGCTTCGCAGCAATCCTCGATGACGTGCAGATTGTGCTGGTCGGCGATGCGCATGATTTCGGTCATGTCGCAGGGATTGCCGAGCAAGTGTACCGGCATGATCGCCCGCGTTTTCGGCGTGATCGCGTGCCGGACGGCATGGGGCGTCATGTTGAGCGTGTCGGCGTCGACGTCCACCAGTACCGGGACGCACCCGACCTGTACGATGGGAAACACGGTGGTCGGCCAAGTGACGGCGGGCACGATGACTTCGTCGCCGGGCCTCAGGCCGGTCTTCCAGATCGGCGAAGCCAGCGCCGACATCGCCAGCAGATTGGCAGACGAGCCCGAGTTGACCATCACCGAATGTTCGACTCCGAGGAATCGGCTCCAGGCCTGTTCGAACTCCGCGACGCGCTGTCCCATGGTGATGCGCCCACTGAGCAGCACATCCAGAACGGCAATGGTCTCATCCGCGCCGATCGTATTGCTGGCCAGCGGCCAGCGACAGTCGGAGGCGGTCGGTCGCGCTTGCTGGAAGTACGTTCGAATCTGTTCCGCGATGGCGGCCTGGATGTCATCCGGAGTGGTATGCATGAAGTTCAATCCCTGAGCGAACGTGGAAGATTCCGAAGGCTTATCGGGCTTGTTGTAGTTGTCGGCAAAAAGAGGGGCCGTGATTTGTTTGAGCTTTGAATTCGACCGTGAGAATTAGATTCGGTGCAGGTCGAGTGGTGGTCCGATAATATCGGTTCTCGTAGTTCGTTCGGCGGCCATCTGGGGCAGCGGTGAGCCATCGACGGGCGCTATTCATGTCGCGGCATCTGCTAAACGACCCAGTCAGTTCGAGAGACGCTGCCGTTGGCTTGCCGTTTAGCAGAGCCTTCGAAGTGCTGATACTCTTCGGGACCGATCTCATCGTTCGGAAGGTGGGCGCTTCCCGTTCTCGCGAGCGTGGCGGATCCCCTCGGATCACAGTTTGAGCTTGCGGAACGCGAGGCAGCACATCTTGAGCAGCATCCAGCCGTCGCGGAAGCGGTTGATCTTGATCTCGCCGTAGGAGCGCGGCTGGTAGCGGATGGGAATCTCGACAATCTTGAGGTTCAGCTTGGCCGCCCCGAACAGCAGGTCGAAATCGCCGAAGGGGTCGAACTCGCCGAAGTAGTCGCGGTTGGCGGCGATCAGTGCGTAGTCGTCGCGGTGCAGCACTTTCGTGCCGCAGAGCGTGTCTTTGAGCCGCTGTTCCAGCAGCCAACTGAACATCACCGCGAAGGTCTTGTTGGCGATGTGGTTCAGGAAGCGCATGGACTGCTCTTCGAGCGGGTAGACCAGACGGCTGCCGTTGATGAACTCGCCGCGACCGCACACCAGTGTGTCAAAGAACTTGGGCATATCTTCCGGCGGCACGGTCAAATCCGAATCGAGGATGATCAGCACATCGCCGTCGGCGTGTGCGAACGCTTTGCGCACGGCGTCGCCCTTGCCTTTGCCGTCCTGCTGGAAATACTTGATGTCGTGATCGGCGTACTTCTTCATCACGCGCTGGATTTCTTCGATGGTGCCGTCGGTGGATTGGCCGTCGACGAAGATGAACTCCGTGTGCTTGCCCATCGCCGGCGTGCGCGTGATGGCGTTTTCGATGTTGCCCTTTTCGTTCTTGGTTGGGATGACTACGGTGCAGGTCACCTCTTTCGGATCCAGGGGGGCCGGTTTCGGCATGGCGACCACGAACGTCGTCATGCACAGGTGATTGATGCCCGGCAGCACGCCCAGGAAGCGATTGCAGAAGTACGACAGCAGCGGCACGTACTTCGGCAGGAGCGTGCGCAACTGCTTGCGGACGACGCGATAGTCGCACATCTCGAGCAGGTTGTGCATGTCCGCGAAACTCAGCCAGTTCTGCAGCGGCAGCGGACGGCGCAGGCCCAAGTTCTGCGCCAGCCGCAGCACGGGCTCCCAAACATAGTTGTAGTGTGTGATCAGCAGCTTGGTCTTCGGGTGGCACATGCGCTGGATCTGCTGCAAGATCTGCTGGATGTCGTCAACTTCGCCCAGCAGGTTGCTGAGGATGACGTAATCGAACTTCTGATCGATCTCGAAGTCGTGCCCGTCCGCCTGATGGAATGTCAATTTGGGATGCCGTTTTGAGGCGTACTTGATGATGCCGCCGTTGATGTCGATGCCCACGCCGACTTTCGGCTGCACCGCTGCGAGCAGATCGCCGTCGCCGCAGCCAATCTCCAGCACACGGGCGCCCGCCGGAATGTTCAACTGAAACAGTTGCGACAGACCGTCATAGTAGTACTGGTTGCGACTCTTCCACTTGGTGTAGTCCTCGATCGTCAGGTCGGGCGCGGCGTCGGACGATCGCAGAGCGCGTTTGCGATTCTTTGTCGGCGCGGATGGTGCCGCCGAAGCAACACCGGCCGCCGGCTTTGTCTCGGGAGGTTCAACAACTTTCGTCGTCGGATCGCTCATTTTGGGCTCCACGGATCGTGCGTTTTCGGACTCATGTCGCGGTTGTTACCGAGCATATCGGCGAATCGCCCGGGCAAGTCATGTAACGGTCGGCGCGCCGGTTGGGCTGACGACTGACCGATCGCCGATCAAAGGCGGTCCGATAATGACCCCGCCGCAGACCTGAATCGAGCAGGAAGACATCCGGGGTCACGCGGTACGCACGTCGATGCGTGCATTGTGTCTCGCGTGCTCGATTCCGTCCGATACACCGTCGATATTCTCCGAAGCCGAGGACACCACGCCAATGAGCGAGCCGCCAACCGAACTTGAGTCCCTGCACAATCCGCCGGACAGGTTCCGCCACTACCTGCTCGTGCTGCCGATCATCGCGCTGGCGCTGTTTGTCCGGCTCAGCACGCTGGACGCCGCGAGCCTGTGGTGCGACGAGATCGGGCAGGTCACCAGCTATTACTTCGACAGCTACAAAGACGTCATGTACTGGGCGGCGCGCTTTCAGCAGCCGCCGCTCGACTACTGGGTCGGCTGGTCGGTGTACAAGTTCGCGCAGGGCGAGTTCGCCGCGCGGCTGCCGGCTGCGATCTTCGGCACGCTGACCGTGCTGATCGCGTATCTGCTCGCTCGCCGCATGGTCGGGCGCGGCGCGGCGCTGCTGATCGCCCTCGGACTGGCGACTTCGCCGCACATGATCCACTACAGTCAGGAAGCACGCCCCTATGCCATGTTCTGGTTCACGCTCCTGCTGTCCGTCTGGCTGCTGGCCCGGGCGTGGGAGCGCAATCGCCTGCGCGACTGGGTGCTGTTCCTGCCAGTGATCGCGTGCTGCCTGCTGACCCGCTCGCTGGGCGCGCTGATGATGACGACCGGCATGGGCCTGTGGGCGCTGGCGGATCTGGTCCGGCGATTCCGCAGTGGACGCGAGGACTTCTTCCGCGACTTCTTCCGGCATCACGGCACGCGGCTGTCGATCTGCCTTTTGATCGCCTGGGCGCCGGCCCTGCACATCATGCAGTTCATCCTGCATCGCAGCCGCAAGTTCGGCTACCTCGCCCGGGACGCTGGCCAAGCGTTCGACTGGTACGGCAACGCGATGGCCGTCGGCCAAGCACTGAAAGCCGTCGTCACCAGCGCCATGCCGGTCGGTATCGTACTGGTACCGCTCGGCGCCGCAGGCATGGCTTGGTTTTTGCTGAGGCGAACAACCGCCGAAAATGAACCGCAGCGCGTGATCCTGGCGCCGGTCGTCATGGGGTTCTTCATGCACGCC
>JADFJZ010000434.1 GCA_022565195.1 Planctomycetota bacterium
GCGTGCTCTGCGGTGAGCAATCCGTGTTAGTGAACAGCGCCGACGCCGAACATGTCGGCGACGTCCTGGTAGGTTTCGGAGAGCGTGGGGTGCGGGTGGATGGTGGCGGCGATGTCTTCGGCGGTGGCGCCCATTTCGATGGCCAGCGCCGCTTCGGCGATCATCTCGCCGGCGTGCGTGCCGGTGATGCCCACGCCGAGCACGCGGCCGGTGTCGGCGTCGCAGATCATCTTGGTCAAGCCGTCCGGCCGCAACAGCGACACCGCCCGGCCGGAGCCGCTCCAGGGCATTTTCTTGACCTTGATGTTTAGCTTCTGGGCCTTCGCTTCGGTCTCGGTCAGGCCGGCCCAGGCGATCTCCGGATCGGTAAAGACGACGGCTGGGATGCAGACGTTGTCGAACTCCGCGCTGCCGCCGGCCAACACGTCGGCGACGACCTTGCCCTCGCGGATGGCTTTGTGGGCCAGCAGCGGATTGCCGACCGCGTCGCCGATGGCGAAAATGCGCTTGTCGGCGGTGCGCATTTGGCTATCCACCTCAATAAAGCCCTGCTCGTTGACCTTCACGGAAGTGTGCTCCAGGCCCAGCCCGTCGGTGTTCGGTCGTCGGCCGACGCTGACCAGCACGCGATCAAAGGTCGTGTTCGTCGGAGCGCCGTCGCCTTCAAAATCGACCTTCAGCCCGTCGCCCGACTCGCTGACCTTGGCGACTTTCGTCTTGACGTAGATGCCGCCGGTGAACTGCTCCTTGAGCCGCCGGTTCAATGGGCGGGCCAGATCGGGATCGACGCCGGTCATGATTTGGTCGAGCATTTCGACGACGGTGATCTCGCTGCCCAGTGCGGCATAGACCTGGCCGAGCTCCAGGCCGATGTAGCCGCCGCCGATGATGAGCAGCTTCTTGGGAATCTCTTCGAGTTCGAGGGCGCCGGTGGAATCCATGACGCGGGGGCTGTCGATGTTGATGCCGGGGACGGCGATCGGCCGACTGCCGGTGGCGATGACGGCGCGGCGGAACTTGATGCGGTCAATCTCGCCGCCGTGCAGGCGAAGCTGCTTCGAGCCTTCAAACTCCGCCCGGCCCGTAAGAACTTCGACCTTGGCGTTTTTGCAAAGCCCCGCGATGCCGCCGGCGAGTTTGTCGATCACGCCGGACTTGAAGCCCTGCATGGCATCGAGATTGATCTTCGGCGGGGCAAACTCCAGGCCCTTGGGCCCGGCGGTTTCGGCGAGGTGCATGATCTCCGCGACGTGCAGCAGGGCTTTGGACGGAATGCACCCCACCCGCAAGCACACGCCGCCGAGCTGGGCATTGTCGTCGATGAGCGTGACCTTCTGGCCCTGGGCGGCGGCGCGCAGCGCCGCGGTATAGCCGCCCGGCCCACCGCCGATGATGACCAAGTCCGATTCCTGAGTGAATTCGCCGACGACCATACGGTTCCTCTGTCAGAGACGCGACCGTAAGGGAGCGGTTACGTTGCATGCACTCCCTTACGGTCGTGCCTCTGTTTGTTAGTCTTCCAACAGCAATCGGCCGGGGACTTCGAGGTAGCTCTTGATCTCGCCTACGAAGCGTGCAGCGTCGGCGCCGTCGGTGGCGCGATGGTCGAACGACAAGTTGAGCGGCAGCGTATAGCGCGCCACTACTTCGCCATTGACGACCACTGCTTTCATTTCGGCCTTGCCCAGGCCCAAGATCGCCACCTCCGGATAATTGATGATCGGCGTGGACACAATCCCACCGAGCGAGCCGATGTTCGTAATCGTAAACGAGCCGCCGCGCAGCTCGTCGATCTTGAAATTCGACTCCCGGGTCTTCTCGCCGATCTCGATGAGTTCGGTCGCCAGAGCGCGGATCGACTTGCGATCCACGTCGCGGATCACCGGCACAATCAGCCCGCGCGGCGTGTCCACGGCGATGCCGTAGTGGAAGTAGTCCTTGTATATGATTTCGTTGCGGGCGTGGTCGAAGCTGGCATTGAACATGGGGTAACGCCGCATGGCGGCGTGTACCGCTTTCATGACGAACGGCAGCAGCGTCAACTTTGGATCGCTCTCTTGCTTGCGGAGGTTGTGGTCTTTGCGGAGTTGCTCGAGCATCTCCACGTCGGCGAGGTCGTGGTGCATGACATGCACGTTCATTGCTTCGGAGCGGGCCATGTGAGTGGAGATGGTCTTGCGAATCTGCGAAATCGGCTCGCGACGAATCGGGCCCCACTTACTGAAGTCCGGCAATTCGCTGTCCGGCGCCATGCTCACGGCCGGCGCCGATGGCGATGCCGCTGCCTGGGTCGCGGCCCGTTCGGC
>JADFJZ010000021.1 GCA_022565195.1 Planctomycetota bacterium
CCTCGTGACGCATCCCTCCGCTCCGCGCGGCGGCCGCATCAGCCACGCTGCACCAGCGCGTATCGGCCTCGGCCGAATAAAGACACCCTACGGGATAGAAACGGTTGCAGTTGCCACCACCCCACACTATGCTTATTTCTTGTTGTTCAACGGCAACTTCCGCATGTCCTAGTAATGGGAGGTTTAACATGTTTAACGAAGTTGATGGGATGGTGCAGGCATTTGAAAACGGGCAGATGTCACGTCGAGAGCTGGTAATCCGGCTCGGCGCTGTGTGCGCCGCGTGGGCCGGCCTAACGCGACCAGCCGCTGCCAAAGAGGATGCGATGGGGTCGAACAGTACGTTTGAAGCCGTTGGGCTGAATCATATCGCCCTTCGCGTGACGGACATTCCTCGCGCTCGCGAGTTCTATAGGAAGCATCTTGGCATGACGGTGCGCCGCGAGAGCGAGGAGAACTGCTTCATGAATTGCGGCCGGCACTGGATCGCGATGTTCCGTGGCGACGAGCCACGAATGGATCACTATTGCTATTCGATTCGCAAATACGAGGCTGCTGACGCCGTTGACCGGGCGAAGAAAGCGGGCTTGAAACCACATCGCGAAGCGAATCGAGTGTATTTCCCCGATCCCGACGGCTTGACCGTTCAGGTGGCGTCGTTGGACCACTGACCTCTACGGATCAGCCGGCGGACACAAGGTCTCTTTCTTTGGTGCGTTCAACTGGCGTACCGGGACGATCGCCTGGCACGAGCGTGCGTTTCACATGGCCCAATGTCTGTACGCGGACGGGAAGATCATCATTCTCGATCAAGACGGAACACTTTGGTACGATGGCAAATCTCGGTTTTCGAGTGCGCACGCGCATACCGTGGCCATCGAGAGTTTCAGGCGGAACGCCTCGAGACCTAAGCCTGCTTTACGCGCGAACGGTTGAAGCGATCCGCAAGGTCGACGCAGAGACACCGATCATCCTAAGCCCCGGATTGTGGGGCTCGCCGAAGGCCTTCATCGGCCTCGACCACTGAAGGATGGTCAAGACGACACCAATCTGATCGGTTAGCTCACGGAGACCTCGACATCAGTGTCCGTTGTAAACCAGAAAGTGTTGCCGGTCGCGGAGAAAAGTTCGTCGAGGGGTTTCTGCTTCGTTTGTAGCACAGAATGTAAACGGCTCCTGCGGTTGCTCCTCGGCTGGACGGCGGTCACGTTCATCTTGGTGTGGCTCGCCACGAGCAGCGCCTGTTGCTCCCGCTTGCGTCGTCCCAACGCCATCGCAAATTCCTCCAGAACTTACTGGTCCCGCAAACCCCCCAGCAACCTGTTAGTGGGCTTCTACCGCATCGATCAATGTTTGCATCGCGTGGAGGTAACAGGCAAACGCCTTACGCCCGGAGGGCGTGATCCGATATGTGCTCTTGGGTCGGCGGCCAACGAAGGTCTTCTTGCAGGTCAAGTAGCCGGTCTCCTCCAGCTTTCGAAGGTGGAGTCCCAACACACCGTCGCCGACATCGAGCCGCTTCTTGAGCGTGGTGAAGTCAAGCGGCCCCCCCGTCTGCAAAGCGGTCAGCACACCAAGCCGAACAGGGCCGTGGACCACCGTATCGAGGCCATTGAAGTCAATCGGTGGCATGTTCGTCCACGCTTCGATGGATTTGCCAACCCATGATTCCCGCCGCAGAGAGGCCGCTAAGAATCAGCCAACCGCCCACAAGCACCCCAAAATAACGCTGTCCGAGCAGTGGAGCGGTAACGGCGAAGAGCATCGTGGAGACCGCCCACCCCAGGTAGAACAACCGCGTGCGATCAAGGATCGGAAGGATCAGCGTGCCCAGCCCGGCCATGAACAGGGCAGTGACGGTCAGAGCTTCCGGTGACAGGCCCCTAACGATGCCCCAAGCAACGAAACCGCCGAACACCGGAGTCAGTACGCCCGCCGCGATCCACTGGAAGCGATGTTCTCGCCAGGGGGCCGGGGCCTTGCCTCGGTCACGGTGGTACTTTTTGGCAACAAAGGCCGAGAGCGCCAGCACACCCATGCTGGGGATAATGACCAATAGCCCGAACGCCATTGGTTCGGGCGGAGAGTATGCAGCCCATGATGCCAACGGTACGCCTGCGGCGGCCCACGCGAGGCTGAGCCAGACATCTGAGCGACCGATGGGCAACCCTACACCAGCGGCCTGTTTCATCATTGCAAGATCGTCACGTACACGGTTGATATCGGTGTGGTTCATTGCTGGTAGCTCCCAATAGACATTCAGGCACCGCATTTACTCTGATTTCACTAATACTCGTGATATTAGAGTATACAACGTGGTTACGCCTGTGTCAAATGTTCTCGGAGAATAATCGGATGGCGACGTGCGCTGCCCGAAGTGGACATCAGCCGAACTCCCCGCTGACGGGCCGGGTGGCCCACGTTTTGTGAAGGTGGGGAACGCTCCCGGAGCCAGGTTGGTCATGGCATCGGGAGCGGTGTGGGG
The DNA here is from genome assembly GCA_022565195.1 of Planctomycetota bacterium. Next base: position 2,486 of record JADFJZ010000021.1, read on the forward strand.
TCTCTCAAGGGCGGATCAGACGCTCCAGAGGCCGGTTGAGGAGGGGCTTGCCAAGCGGAAGCGGACCGGTTAGACTCATGGGCGGTGGTGACATTCCCGTTGTCATCTCCGTCAATACATATAGGCCGTCCGTTCCTGTCCGGGGCGGACGACCTTTTTTTGTGCGCTGCCGGACGAGCCGCCAGTGGCAGCTCGGCGCAACGATTGTTCTTCCGCCCCTTCCGGGGCTTGGGAGGTTGTCTTTGCGCACCGGCACCCCAGGCTCTCGAAGATTTCGCATGAAGCGGCGAACTCACAGGCCAAGATTCTTGTTTGCCACCAACTTTAGTTGGTGGTTACGGAGTCTGGGCCAGAATTGTCAGCCGGCTTCAGCCGGGCTTTTCAACTCTTCGAGAAGCCCGGCTAAAGCCGGCTCAAGTAACACAGTTCTTGGCTGCCGACCACCGACTAAAGTCGGTGGCAAACAAGGCGCTAACGGCGAGATCGCGATATCTTCATGCGAAATCTTCTCTCGCCTGGGGCTACCATCTTTCGTCCCACCGGGACTGCAATGCCCCGAGCCGGGAAGGCCATTAGGCGCGGAGGCCGACGGCTACAGCACGGCAGCGGCACGCCGGCGAACCGACCTCAGCCATCACCTCTGGCAGTGCTTCTGTACTGGCTCAACACGCCGAGCGTATCACGGCAAATGGCCGATACCGAGTTTCGTCGCTATTGCTGATCGATAATGCGTGTGATTTCGGCCACGGTACTGTCAAGTTCGTCGTTGGTGACGAAGTGGTCGTAGCAGCGGTTGTCGCGGGCGAAGCCGATTTCGCCGTCGGCTTCGGCGAGGCGTTTGGCCTGTTGCTGCTGTGATTCGGTCTTTCGGCCTGCGAGGCGGGCTTTGAGCGTTTCCATGGTGGGCGGCAGCACGAACACGCGGATCGATTCCGGCATCTTCTCGGCCACTTGCTTGCCGCCCTGTACTTCGATCTCGAGGATGATGTGTTCACCGTGCTCGACGGCCTCGCGGATCGGCGCCAGCGGTGTGCCGTACAGTTCGCCAAGGTATTCCGCCGTTTCCAGAAACTCGCCGTTCTGTTTTCGGCGGAGAAACTCATCGCGGCTGATGAATTGGTAGCTCTCGCCGTCTGCTTCGCCGTTGCGGATCGGGCGGGTGGTGGCGGACACGCTCCAGCGCGCGTTGGGCAGGAGCTCCAGCAACTTGTTGCAGATTGAAGTCTTGCCCGCCCCGGACGGGCCGCTGATGACGATCAACTTGCCTTTGGCCACCGTATATCCTATCCGATAGTGCTATTGGACCGTACGCGAACAATGTAACACGGAATGTCTGCTAAATCCCGGCGCGCCGTGAAAGTCAACTTGAGAGATCCGGCCCGTGGCTTGCCGTTTGGCAGCCTTGCCGAGGGTAATTGGACCTTGGCCGCACGGTGAATCGGCAATACTGGATTCAATCATAGGAAATCCTTCTGGATCACGATTTCCCAATGACGTATGATACATCGGGGAGCGAGCCGAGGTAAGCCCATGATTCAGAAACATTCCATGACCGCCGAAGACTTGTTGGCCATGCCCAGCGACGGGAATTCGTACGAGCTGGTCCGGGGAGAACTGCGCATGATGACGCCGGCCGGCTTTGAACACGGACGCATCGCCATGAGGATCGGTTCGCGGATCAATCAGCACGTCGAGCGAAACAAACTTGGCGTAGTGCTGGCGGCAGAGACCGGATTTACGCTGGAGCGCGATCCCGACACGGTCCGCGCTCCCGATGTTTCTTTTGTTCACAGAGACCGTATCCCATCTCCGTCTGAGCGACAGAAGTTCGCCGAACTCGCTCCGGATCTGGCAGTGGAAGTGATCTCGCCGAGCAACCGAACTATCGAGATCGACGAGAAGATCTCAGACTATTTGAACGCCGGCGTCCGCCTGGTCTGGGTGGTTTATCCAGAAACTCAATCAGTGGCGGAGCATCGCCCGAACACGCCCGCAAAGGAATTCGATCTCGAGGACACGCTTCAGGGGTACGACGTACTGCCTGATTTTACGTGTGCCATGGCCGACCTGTTTGGCTAAATCCCATCGCCGCAGGCCCGCGCCCAGCTCCCCATCCGAAAATCGAACTGTCAGCCCCCGACTCTTGGAACTTTATTCGACGTTCTGCACTTGTTCCTTGATGCGGTCGATGGCGCCTTTCATCTCGACCACGTTCCTGGCGATGGCGGCATCGTTGGCCTTGCTGCCGATGGTGTTGGCTTCGCGGAGCATTTCCTGGGCCAGGAAATCCAGCTTCCGGCCGACGTAATCATCGCCGTTGCAGAGCTGGTCAAACTGGTCCAGATGGCTCCGCAAGCGGATGAGTTCCTCGGCGATGTCGCAGCGTTCCGCAAAAACCGCGACCTCGCGCAGCAGCGCATCCTGTTCGATGTTCAATTGCACATCAGCCAGCAGTTCATCGACGCGCGTCTTGAGACGGTTTTTGTAGGACACCACGACCTGGGGCGCTAACTCTGCGGTCTGGTCTATCAGTGTGCGAAGGGCTGCGGTATGAGTGTGCAGATCGCGGGCCAGTGCCTGTCCTTCTTCGCGTCGCATGGCGATCAGCTTGTCGATGGCTTCCGCAGTCAATCGCCGGGTCGTCTCTGCAATTTGTTCCCGCTGGTGTGGGTCGAGGTCAGGGGCGCTGCACACGCCCGGCAAGGTCAGCAGCGACGCCATGTCGATCTTGTCAACGACTCCGTCCTCGACGAGGACCCGCAACTGATCCGCGTAAGCCCGGAGCAGATCTGTGTTGATTTCACTGGCGGTGCCGGCGTCGCCGTCCTTGATCTTCAATTGATAGTTGATGCTGCCGCGCCCAAGGCGGGCCCGGAGCAGCTTGTCAACCTCCGGCTCAAAGAACTGCACGCGCTCAGAGAGTTTGACGGACGACTTGAAATAACGATTGTTGACGCTGCGAATCTCCAGCGCATAGTTCAGACCGCCGCTGCTGCACTCCGCATCGCCGTAGCCTGTCATCGACTGGATCATCGAGGTGAACCGTTATGGGCTATCCGGTTTGGGTTGGGGAAAATCGGGAGCATCGCCGTCGTCCGTTGGGGTTCCTGCTTCCTCGTCACCTTCGCCGGCGGGAGGCGGGATCTCGACGGGTACAGCTTCTGCGGTCGAAGGAGCGGAGTCGCCGTCCTCGCCCGGTGAGCCATCTTCCCCCGGTTGTGTTGCCAACGGACCAATGGCCGGGAGTCCTGGCGGCGCAACGACCTGTCGGAACTGAAAGTTCCCTGCAATGTTCAGCAGAAAATACAAGCAGACGAATGCGACGGTGATCCACGTAAACACATCACCGGTCTTGGCGCCGAATGCGCTGCCGCTGCCGCCTCCTCCGCCGAACGCCCCCGACAAACCGCCCCCGCGGCCTTTCTGCAGCAGGATGATGATAACGAGCAGCATGCAGACGAAGACAATTGCTGCCGCGAGGGAATAGTGCAGCCAGTTCATTATTGGGTCTCCAAAATGTTTGCGATTCTAGCTGCCCTCAGTCGCTCTAATGATGGCCAGGAAGTCATCGGCCGCCAGGCTGGCCCCGCCGACTAACGCTCCGTCCACGTCCGGCAGGTTCATCAGCTCGTGGGCATTCGCTGGTTTAACGCTGCCTCCGTACTGGATCCGAATCTCGGCGGAGGCGGTATCACCGAATTTCTCGTTGAGCCAGCCGCGCAGGAATTCGTGCGCTGCCTGGGCCTGGTCGGCCGTCGCATTCCGGCCGGTGCCGATGGCCCATACCGGCTCATAAGCCACGGTGATCTTCCGCCAGTCGATCCCGTCGACCAGAACTTCCGCAAGTTGCCGTTCCAACACGTCGTTCGTTTCGCCCCGCTCACGCTGGTCCAGCGTTTCGCCGAGGCAGAATATCACGTTCAAGCCGGCGTCGATGGCCGCCGCCACCTTCCGACGCAGCAAATCGCCGGACTCGCCGAAAATCGCACGCCGCTCGCTGTGGCCGACGATCACAAAGCGGCAGCCCGCATCGACCAACATCGCGGGCGAGGTTTCGCCCGTAAAAGCGCCGCTGGGTTCGCAATAAACATTTTGCGCGCCCAGTTGGATCGGGCTGTCCGCAACCGCCCGGCACATCGGCATGAGCAGGACCGTCGATGGCGCGATCCCGACCTCCGCGGTCGAGCCGTCGCCCAAGCCTTCGCGAACCGCCGCAACCAGCGCCCGCGCTTCGGCGAGCGTGTTGTTCATCTTCCAGTTGCCAACAACATAAGGTCGACGCATGGTCGGTGCTGAATCCCTCGTGCCGCGTCGAGCGTACGAACGCAGGAACCAGAATACCACATCGCGAGCCACACCGCTCCGATAACGATAATGGCCTCTGCGGAACCCAAGCTCAGCCGGCTCGACCCGTTACGCCGAAACAGCCCTTTTTAGCTCGCAAGCCAGTCGTTGTCAAGGGATTGCGGCCGCACGGGACTGTGACATGAGGACTGAGCTTGGAGGACTGAGGACTGAGGAAAGGCTTCGGGCTTCGGGCTCCGGGCTTCAGGGGAAGCACCTGTAATCTGTAACCTGTAGCCTGTAGCCTGAAGCCCGAAGTCTCGCCAGTGGCGGGACTGTGGACTGAGGTCGGAGCCCGCCGCACTGCTTCTGCTTGGTCCTTGGCAGTGAGGCAGTTACAATCCCACGGCAGCAAGAGGCACATGGGCCGCCACTCGCTGAGGTGTCCAAGCGAAAGGATTCAATCAATGACCACAGATTCCCCGTCCCCGGCGGCCGACGAAGCCATCGCCGCGCTCGAGAAACTGACTGAAGTTCACGGCCGGATCCGCGACGAACTCGGCAAAGTCATCGTCGGCCAGGACCGTGTTATTGGCGAGCTGCTGATCGCCCTGTTCTGCAAAGGCCATTGCATTCTGGAGGGCGTGCCCGGGCTGGCAAAGACGCTCATGATCAGCACGCTCAGCCGGTTGCTGTCCCTGAGCTTCTCACGGATCCAGTTCACGCCGGACCTGATGCCGTCGGATATTTTGGGGACCGAGGTCATCGAAGAAGACAAATCGACGGGCACGCGCCAACTACGCTTCATGAAAGGCCCCATCTTCGCCAACGCCATCCTTGCCGACGAGATCAATCGTACGCCTCCCAAGACGCAGGCTGCACTGCTCGAAGCCATGCAGGAGAACCAAGTGTCCGCCGGCGGCTTCCAGCACCGCCTGCCGCTGCCGTTTTTCGTGCTGGCCACACAGAATCCGATCGAGCAGGAGGGAACCTACCCGCTGCCCGAAGCCCAACTCGATCGCTTCATGTTCAAGATACAAGTGGACTATCCCAGCGAACAGGAAGAGTTCGAGATCGTCAAACTCACGACAACGACGAATGAAAGCGAGGTGGAATATGTGCTTTCCGCGCGCGACATTCTCAAACTGCAGGACGTCGTGCGCCGTGTGCCCTGTGCCGATCACATTATCCGCTACGCCATGAAGTTCGCTCGTTGGACGCGCCCGAACCATGAGCACACACCATCGTTCATCAAAGACTACGTGGAGTGGGGCGCCGGCCCGCGGGCGTCACAATTTCTGACGCTGGCCGGCAAGGCGCGGGCGGCGCTCAACGGCAGATACTATGTCTCGACCGAAGACATCCGCCAGGTCGCCCATCCCGTCCTGCGACACAGGATCATCACAAACTTCAACGCCGAAGCGGAAGGCATTCGCTCAGACCAAATCATCGACTGGCTCATCCGCGACATTCCCAAGGAAGACGAATCGCAACTCGCCAGTCAATTGGACAAGAGCGTGTTTAAGTAGTGCTGAGGACTGAGGACTGAGGACTGAGGACTGAGGACTGAGGACTGAGGACTGAGGTCGGAGCGTAGCGATGAGGGACGATCATACTTGCACGGTTGAAGACACTCGGAAGTTGCCGCCGGTCCGGCGATTCGAAGACTTGATCGCTTGGCAGAAGGCGCGGGTTTTGACTGGATCGATTTACGGAGCTAGTAAGCGGGGCGATTTCAGTCGCGATTTTGGTTTGGCACGCCAGATTCAGCGCGCGGCCGTTTCTGTCATGTCGAACATCGCCGAGGGATTTGAACGAGGGGGACGTGGCGAGTTCCATCAGTTCTTGAGCACCGCCAAAGCCTCTTGCGCGGAAGTCCGCTCTCAATTATACGTCGCCTTCGATGCCAAATACCTCTCGGAGGCTGACTTTGACCACCTGATGGCGCAGGCCGAGGAGGTCGATGTGCGCGAGGTCGCGCACATAGTGAACGAGTTGCCAAATGTCCTCATCGCTAAGCTGTTCCTGCGCGGGCATGGGCGTTCCGGGCATGCCGCAGCGGATGCGCTTGAAAAGTTCCTCAGTTTCGGCTCCGCCCCGAAACTCGCCTGAAGTCAGATTCCGGGCCTGGATCCGGCGCCCCAATTCGTCCACCAGTTCCTGGGAACCGTCGCCGCGGCCGGTTCGGCCATGGCAAGGGGCGCAGCTCTCAACATACAGTTTGTGCCCACGTTCGCGGTTGGGGCGGAAATCGGCCCCAGGCCAGGGAACGATGACGATTCGCGCTGGAGTGAGTCGTCTTTGAGCAATTAGC
>JADFJZ010000022.1 GCA_022565195.1 Planctomycetota bacterium
TAAGACACCAGGTTGGTAATGATGTGGCCTCACCGCTCACGCTACTGCACTGTTGGTGAGGATGAACACGTTCCAGATCGAGCAACACGATTCCTACGATCAATCATCTTCTCTTTCTTTGTGTCTTGGTGTCTTGGTGGCCTTCTTCTCGTTTTGAACTTCGGTGGTTACTGCTGTTTCGCGTGGACCAGCATGATGAGCGGCTTGTTTGCCCAGGTGATCGGCGAGCGTTCCTCGGGCAGGCGCTCGCCCGGCGGCAGCGCGTAGTAGCCGTCGGCCAGGATGGCGTCGACATCGACTCCTTCGGTGCCGTTCAGCGGGACAATCAGTCGATCGGGCCAGCCGGCGCGGTCCCGTGGCCAACTGGCGATAATTTTCGGCAAATGGACGATGGGCGTCGAGGTGAAATCGACGGGCGGGAAGTTGTACGGCGCGGGTTCGCGCAGGACGGCGATGGCGGTTGAATCCACCCGAGCCGAAGGGAAGCCCGCGGCTCCTTGGTGCGTCAGTTGTGCGGCGAGTTGGTATCGCGTATCGGCGTCCGTTTCGGCGTGGTGCAGGCTCTCCAGGTATGAGAGCGTCGGCCAGGCGAGCGCGGTAGCGGCGGCCAGTGAATACAACGTGCCCTGATACCACTTGCTCGCCAGGAATCGGAACAGCCCGGCCGAGAGCAGGATGCAAAGGATGGCGCTGGGGAAGATGGTGAATCGGCCGTACTCACCCGGTTTGCCGGCCGCGAGCCCGGCGAACTGCACGAAGAACACCGCGGCGGGGACGACGAGCAGCAATGTTCGCCGCCAATCCCAACCCCACAGCGCCACCAGCATGAGCAAACCGGCGACGATCACAAACAGCGACGAACCCTGCGTCAGCAACGCAAAAGCGTTGGCCAGGCCGGCGCCGAAGTCGCTCCAATGGTACATAGCGGTCGAATTGCCGAGGTTGGATCGCAGAACGTCACGATCGACGAACACATTGATGATTACGTAGGGATTGGTCACGCAATAGGTCAGCGCCCCGATGGCGCCGAAGGCGAAGGTTCGCGCCAGACGTTCGGATGTGCTGGCACGAGTCAGAAACTCCGCCAGCGGAATGAGCACGAAGATCCACAAGCTCGACAGCACCATGCCCAGCGCCAGGCCGCAGGACAGCGCCAGCATGAAGCGGTGCCGCACGCCGCCGGTCTCGACGTACTTCAGCGCCCACAACACCGCCCAGAGCATGAGCACGGCGCCGGGCAAGTGCGGTTTGGATTCGTGCGACAGCGCCACCACCGCCGGCAGCAGTGCGAACAGCAGCGCCGCGGTCGCCCCCGATCGCCAATCGCCGAGACGCCAGCCGATGGCATACACGATCCACACGCCCAGCAACCCCCACAGCACGACATACGCGCGGCCGATGACGTAGAACTTGGCGAACTGCGCGGGTTCGTTGAGGAAGTCACTCAGGCCGGAAATTTGAGCCCAGCCAGTCATCGACGCCAGCTTGATCAACCCGCCCAGCGGGTAAATGAACAGTCCGCCGTATTGATACAACCTGGGGTCCAGCTTGAGGTTCGCGGGGTCCATCTCGCGCATGGCCCGGAAGGTGATCATTTCGTCGGGTTGGCTGGAGAACAGCAGATAGCGGCTGTAGATCTCGGCGATGCGCTCGTCGCTCTCGTTCAGTATAACGGGCATGTCTCCGATCTCGACCGGATCGGGATCGACATCCGCGCCGCGCACCTTCAAATCGTCCGGCTGGGCAGCGCGCAGCTCGGCCACTCGGGTCCGGTTCCACTGCGAGTCCGCCGGAAACAGATAGCGATCGCGCTCAGGCGAGTGCAGCCCCCAGCCGAGTCCCCAAATGCTGCAAGCCAGATAGACCAGCATGACCAACGGCAGCGCGGGAAAGTGTCTTCGGACTCGCTGCGGTGGGGCGGGAGCGGCTGATGCCTGTTCAAACGCCAGGAGCTCTTCGGATCGGGCGTGCTGTCCAGAGTCGCTCATGCGGCGCCTCCGATGGTGAACGGCGGTTTGAGCGCGAACAGAATGTCGGCCACGGTGACGATGCCCATGACCACGCTGACCACGCCGTTGACCGTGAAAAACGCCATGTTGACACGGGAGAAGTCGTGCGGATGAACGATCGCGTTCTCGACGGCCAGCAGCACCGCCACGATGCCGACGCCGATCCAGTACAGCCAGCCGAGCTGGGCCTGGACGCCGACAGCGGCGAGCAATACGACGGTCAGCAAGTGCGCCCCGCGCGCGATCCACAGCGCTGCGGCCGGTCCCATTTTTGCGGGCAGCGAGTGCAGCCCTTCTCGTCGGTCGAAGTCGAGGTCCTGACAGGCGTAGATGATGTCGAAGCCGGCGATCCACATCGTGACCGCGCCGACGAGCAGCACCGCCGGCCAACCGATCGACGCCGGATCGATGGCCAGCCAGGCCGCCGCCGGGGACAGCGCGATGGCGCTGCCGAGGTAGAAATGGGACCACCGCGTGAAGAACTTGCAATAAGAGTAGCCGCACAGGTAAGCGAGAACAGGCACCGCGAGAATCGCCGGCCAATAGTTGCCGTAGAAGACGCCAAAGCCCACGCAGCCCAGCACGAAACCGCCGGCGCAAAGCACGAAGAAGCCCCACGCCTGCCGCCGGCTGATGCGGCCGGCGGGGATGGGCCGGTTCCGGGTGCGCGGGTTGCGGGCATCGACGTCAGCATCGACGATGCGGTTGAAGGTCATCGCGACACTGCGGGCAGCCACCATGCACAGGATCAGCAAAGCGAACTGGCCCCAGCCGGGCACCCCCGCCTCCAATTCGCGGCCGGCCAGAAAAGCGCCGATGATCGCGAACGGCAGCGCGAAGATCGAGTGGCCGAACTTGATCATCTCCGCCCAGGTTGTGGTCGCGGTCAGCACAGACATTGGCTTCTAACGCTTCGCGGCTGGAGTCGGCTCGCCGGCCGCTCCATTTGCGATCCGGCCCGCCGCGGCGGGCTGCTCCCAGCGCGTGTTCAAGTCATGATCGACGTTCAGCAAGTCGAGGATCTTGCCCACAACGAAATCGACAATGTCGTCAACGCTTTGCGGCATCATGTAGAAGCCGGGATTGGCGGGGCACACGATCGCCCCGGCCTGGCTGAGCGTCAGAGCGTTCTTCAAGTCGATCTGGCTCATGGGCATCTCGCGATAGACCAACACCAGCCGCCGCGCTTCTTTGAGTGTCACTTGGGCGGCGCGATGAATCAAGTTGTCGCCCATGCCGGACGCCACGGCGCCGAAGGTGTTGGCGCTGCACGGGCAGATGACCATGCCGTCGGTCCGGTACGACCCGCTGGCGATGACGCTGCCGATGTCGTTGTGGGGGTGCAGGGTGATCCACTCGCAGGGGCGGCCGACGATCGACTGGGCCGTGATACCGTGAATACCGAGTTCCTCGGCGAACAACCGCTTGCCGTAGGGGGAGAACACGACGTGAACGTGCCGCCTTGCGTCGGTCAGCAGTTGGATCAGCCGCCGCGCATAGCCCGCGCCGCTGGCGCCGGTCACCGCGACAATGATATTTCTGTTCATGCGTTCTATCCTCCCGCCGCTTGCGTGCGGCCCATGCCGCCGACCAGCATGGCGTGTCGGGCGCGGCTGACGAAGCGGCTGCCGGTGTGCTCGTTCATGAGTTCCTTGAAGCATTCGCGGGCTTCATCTCGTTCGCCCGCAGCCGCCAGGGCGGCGCCAAGCCGAAAGAGCATTTCCGCACTCGTGTCACCGTCTGGAAAGCGCTCGCGAAGCTCCTTCAATTCGCGGAGGCGATCCTCCGCGTGTGAGCGAGCCAGCGCTCTTTTCAGCTCGATGTTATCCGTGATCGCGCAGTTCGGGAAGCGCTGGAGGATTGAAGCCAGGTTCTGAGAGTGTTTGGCATGGCGGGCATCACAATTGAGGTACGCGATCAACGGCGCGTCGCCGTACACGTCGCTCCTGTTGCGCCGGAGAAGCTCAAGCATCTCCGACGCACGATCCTCGAAGTTCAAGTACTCGTCTTCGAGACTCGCTTCCGGCGGCTTCTTGGCCAATAGATCCTCAAGCGTGGTGGCATCGGACGCGCCACGACCTGGTCGGTCGCGCGTACGTGCCACCACGGCCAGCTCGCGGATGGCCTGATCGATATCTCCGGCCCGGGCGTGCAACCGGGCCAGTCGGAATCGCGCCACTTTGGCGAGCGGCGAGTCCGGGTACTTGGTTGTAAGTGCCTCCCACGCGGCGCGCGAGGCCACGCTCGGAAAGTCTGAATGGAATCGCAGCACACCATCTCGTTGGAACGCCTCAGAATCGATGCGCATATCGAGCGCTCGGCCCTTGATATAAAGGACGCACGGGCTATAGCGGCTCGTGGGAAAGTCCCGCAGGAACTTGTCGGATTCGAGGACCACTCGGTATTTCCACCAGGCGCTGGCCTGGAGGTATTCAAGCCTTTCGGCTTCAACAGCCGCCCGAAGCCCGAGCACTTCTTCGCGGCTGTTCCCATCAGGTCCATCCCGCTGCGATTGGAAGAAGTTGAGCGCCGCACGCTCCAGCTCCGCCGCCGGGGGCGCGGCCGGACCCAGGCGGCCCTGCAAGCGACGCGCGATGCTGCGGGAGACTGCGCCGGCATCGGCGGCTGCGAAGTACTCGACCGAGCGCGGACCGCAATGGCGTTCGAAGAGCCGGTAGTGCAACTCGTCCCGGCCGACCTTGTAGATGAACAGGAACCACGGCGTCAGAAACATGATCGCCAGCAAGGGGGCGATGGCGCCGGGGCGGTAGTCTACGACGCGCGCGATGGTCAGCACGATGACCATCAGCGCGCAGGAGGCCAGCGCGGACATCAGCAGTGGGACGACCACCAACGCGCGCTCGATCTGCGGCGTGAGCACGTCCTCCGGCGCGAACGAACCGCGAGACGCAGTGAAGAAGTACACGCCGATCGGCACCAGACCCAGCAGGGCGGCCGCGAAGCGGAATTTCAGCTTCAGGCGGCTATAGGCTGCAATGAGGCAGGACAACAGCAGTGTCACACCCAGCCAGGGCATCACCGCCAGAACACTGACCATGACGCAGAACGGGATCGAGGATCGAAAACGGTAAAGAATCGAAACGAGGATCGGGATCGACACCAGCGAAGCGAGCAGCAAACCGATGACCACCGATTGCATGGGCACAAGCTGCAGGCTGATCGGCTGCATGAACAGATCGTGCAGCGTAATCTGAACATGCCCGGCGAAGTTGAGCGTGTTCTGGAAATTCACGATGTATTCTTCGTGCGTGGGCGGGAAGGGCCAGCCGTAGCGCAGCCAATACATGAAACAGCACATGCCCCCGAAGAGGGCCATGTTGGCGATCAAAAGGACGATGGCCCGCGTGCGGTACTTGGGCTCGGTTCGGGACCAGACATCGTCGATAATCACTGTGGACGGCGTGTCAATCGCAGCACCTGCTTTTGTTCTAGGCTCTGTCGGAAAACACCCAAGGAGCCGCAGACGGAATGAAATCCCGACTTGTCGGGAGTCTGCGCGAGGCCTCGCGCGGGTTAAAACCCGCGGCTCCTTGAAAGAATCCGAGTCTTCAGACAGAGCCAAGTGCTCCTTGATGCATAAGTTGATGCACCCCTGCGCCCCCCGCCCGGATCAGATCGGCCACACTTCACGCAGTAGAATCTTGCCGCCAAATTGGAATTGGTTCGGCTCCGTCGCGCCGGTTATAATGACTCGCCGCCGGTCGTCGATCGGCTCCCGATCTCGAGACGAGGATAGATTCGATGTTTGCAGAGTGGTTGTTCGGTGCCGGTCTCCCAACCTGGGCTATTTTTGCCGAGTTGATCCTGTGCGGCTTGTTCATTTCAGTGGCGGGGGCGCGCCTCACTCGCCTGGCCGACAGGATCAGCGACATTCTGAATCTGGGCAAGGCCTGGGTCGGCCTTTTGCTCTTGGCGGGAATCACCTCGCTGCCCGAAGTGGTCACGGGCGGAACAGCCGTCACGATCGGACAACCCGATCTGGCTTTCGGAAACATCTTCGGCAGTTGTATGTTCAATGTGGCGATCATCGTCATTTTGGACGGCCTGATGCGCAGCGGTACTGTCCTGCGGGTGGCGAACCCATCGCACAGTTTGAGTTCCTCGATGGGCATCGTATTGATCGCGCTGGCGGTTCTGGGCATGACGCTGGTGCAGCAGGCGGCCGATGCGGATTCGCCCGTGTCGCCGGAGGTCATGGAAGCGGGCCTCTGCGTCCTGCTCGCAGGCGCGTACGTCGCCTGCATGCGCCTCAGCTTCCGCTTTGAGCGGCAGCTTCAAAATGGTGAGCAGATCGCGCTCGCCAAGACCGCGGATCCGCAGGTACGTCGAATCTATATTTCATTTGCGATTCTGTCGGTGATTCTGATCGTCGTGACCATCTGGCTGACGCGCACCGCCGATGTCCTGCAAGACCATCCGATCGGATTGCTGGGCGGGCGGACGCTGGGCGCGACGTTCGTCGGAGTTTTCTTTCTGGCGGCGGCCACTTCGCTGCCCGAGATCGTGACCAGCATCACCGCCGTCCGGATTGGGCAGGTCGATCTGGCGCTCGGCAACATCTTCGGCAGCAATATGTTCAACATCGCGGTGATCCCCATTTTGAAGGTCTTCTCGCTCCTGAATGGACAGACGATCCTCATGGACCCCGCCAACTTCGCCGTGCAGGGGCACACCATCGCCGGCCTGTTCGCGATCCTCATCACGGGCGTGGCCGTCGCCGGGCTCGTCTATCGCACCAAACGGCGGTTGTTCCACTTCGGATTTGATTCGGTCCTGATCGGCGTGATATATTTGGTGGGCATGTATATCTTGCTAAGGTAAGCATCGATCGCAGAATGGATCGTTGGGGGCCAAGCAATGTACGGAAGTCGCTTCTTCTTGCTGTTGACACTCGCTGCCGCACCGGCCTTCGCGCAGGAGTCGCCCGATCCGCCGCCGCCGCCGGCCAACGAAAACGCCGCCGCGGATGATTCCGAACCCCAGGTTTTCACGACCATCCAGGGGCAAGTCTTCGACGCTTTAGGACGTGGTGTTGAGAACAGCACGGTCGAGATTACCAAGAAGGCTGATCCGTCGGTTACTGGAAAGGTGCAGACCGATCCCTACGGGGATTTCACGCTCAAACTGACGGGCGAACACCCGGGCAGCTTTACGATCAAGATTACGCGCCAGGGGTTTGTTGATCATCTGGCGGAAATCAACGTCGAAATAGATGACTTGGAACCCTTCATTGACGTGATGCTTAAAGGAGCGCTGTCGGTGGCCGGCGAAGTGCGCGAGTTCCTGGAGGACAATCCGGTCGCCGGCACCACGGTCCTGCTCGAGACAATGTACCGCAGGGACGCCGCAACCACCGACGAGGCCGGCCGTTTCGAGTTCAAGAATCTCATTCCCGGTTCGGTTCAATTGACGGCCGAAGCAGAGGGCTATGGCAAGTCGAAAGTGCGAGCCAAGGTCGGTGAGACCGAGAGTCTCGTCCGCATCGTCTTGAAGCCTGAACGCATCCTGAATTTGACCGTGCTGAACGACAAGGAGCAACCCGTCGCGGGCGTGGCCGTCGAGATGGCCATCGAATCGGCCCAGGACTATCGCAACGCAACAACGGACGCCGAAGGCCGAGTCACGTTCAAACAGCTTCCTTTTGAGACGGATACGGTGCTCCTGCGCCTCACTCACGCGGATTACGTCGCCACCGGACGGTACGACCGCAGCGTCTTGTTCCCCGAAGACCAGCTCGAACTGCACGAGACCCGGCGCCTCATGCCGGCCGCCGTCGTGAAAGGCAAGATCACCGCCGCCGTCGCGGGCCAGGCCCTCAACGGCGCCCGCATCGACATCGGCGAAGCGCCGGATTACTCCTCGCCGTACACATTTGCCAACGTGTCCGGCGAGTTTCAGATCGGCAGCCTGCGCCCGGGTCGGACCGTTCTGACCGTCAGCGTCGCTGGATACGCCCCGGAACTGAAAACCGTGACCACGGTTCCGGGCGAACCGACCATCGTGAACATCGCGCTCGGTGCGGGCCGAACCATTACCGGACTCGTGCGGGATTCCGAGGGCAGTCCCGTCGCCGGCGCCGAAGTGGAGGCCATGAAGTGGAGGAACTATCGAACGTTGCGGGCCTCCGCAGCCACCGATGAGCAGGGCCGGTTCACGATCTTCGATGCGCCGAAGGATGAGTTCAAGGTCAGCATCTACGCCCGCGACCGCAGCGCGCTGATCGATCAGCTCATTTCGGCGGAGCGGAATGACTATGAGTTTACGCTCGGAGCGCGGTCCCCCGGCGATGCTTCCGGATCCGGCGCGTTGTGCTCGGCGAAAATGAGCGATCCGTGTCCGCCGCTCGAACTGAGGACGCTCGCCGGAATCGAGATTGGCCCGGAAACGATCAAGAACAAGATTGTGTTGCTCGATTTCTGGGCGACTTGGTGTGGGCCCTGTATGGCGGAATTGCCGACCCTGAAGCGCATCCGCGACGATTTCGGCAAGCGGGATGACTTCCTCCTCGTGAGCCTCAGCAGTGACTTCGACAAAGCCGCGCTCGAGCGGACCATCAAAGACAAACAACTCGAATGGCATCACGTCTACGGCCCCGACAGCGGCGGCGACGAGTTATCGACCGCGTTCGGCGTGCGCGCGATTCCATGTACGATTCTCGTCGGTAAGGATGGCAAGATCATCGCCGTCGGCCTGATCGGAAAACCGTTGCGGCAGAAGCTCGACGAACTCTTGGGCGATAAGACGAACTGATAGGCCATATCGAAAAGCGGATGCCGGATCGATTCAAAACGTCACGGCATCCGCGCTTGATTCACGTCTGCGGGCGGCTTACGGATAGAAATCCTTGGTATAGGCGAAGCGCCCGCCGATGACTTCGTGCATTTCGAGCGTTTGCGTAATCACCAATTGGTCGCTGAAAGCGGTAATGGTTCCGGGCCCGCCACCGTCATCCCAGGTTTGGGGTTGAATCTGCTTCAGCAGTTCAATCAGCCCTTCTTGCCGCTCCTCGCGCTCTTCTTCAAAATCG
>JADFJZ010000023.1 GCA_022565195.1 Planctomycetota bacterium
GCCTTTGCCGCCCTGCCGCTGCTTCCGTTTGCCGGGTGCGGAGCCGAGTTTGTTGCCTCAGCCCTGGCCCTGGGTTTCGCCAACCAGACAGCCAGCGTCCTGGGCACCGAGTTAGAGACCTCCCTATTCACGGCGTTCGGCCTGTAGGCGTTCGCGCCCGCCAGGTTGGCCACGGTGGGCGCTTTACTGACTCACTTTGAATTCAAAGCCCCGGCAAGGGTGGCCGGGGCTTTTTGTGGCTGGACGACCCTATCTATGGTGCCGACGGTGGGAGCAGGGCCGGGCGTCAGGCCATGACGATCTTGGAGCGGCCGGTGCGGATTTTAGCGGTGGCGTTGCGGGTGTCGACTACCAGCTTGGCGTGGCGGACGATCCAGGCGTAGTCGTAGTCGTCGTGATCGGTGGCGATCAATACGCAGTCGTAGCGCTTCAACATTGCGGCTGAGAGTTTCTTGCTGGTCATCTTCAGGTCATGCTCGCGCATCTTGAGCGTTCGGGGCACGTAGGGATCGTTGTAGTCCACCTTGGCTCCGCGTTGCCGTAACATCTCGATCAATTCCAGCGAGGGCGACTCGCGGCAATCGTCGACGTTCTTCTTGTAAGCTAAGCCCAGGATCAGGATCTTGGAGCCGTTGATGGGCTTTTTTTGCTGGTTTAGGGCTTCAGCCGTCTTGGCGATGACGTAGTTTGGCATATCGGTGTTGATTTCGCCGGCCAATTCGATGAAGCGGGTGGACATGCCCACGCTGCGGGCTTTCCAAGTCAGATAGAACGGGTCGATGGGGATGCAGTGCCCGCCGAGCCCCGGGCCGGGGTAGAAGGCCTGGAAGCCGAACGGCTTGGTCGAGGCGGCGGCGATGACCTCCCAGACGTCGATGCCCATGCGGTCGAACAGCATCTTCAGTTCGTTGACCAGCGCGATGTTCACACTGCGGTAGACGTTCTCCAATATCTTGCAGGCCTCCGCCACTTCGCAACTCGACACCGGCACAACCTCGGTCACGGCCTGGCTGTAGAGTTCGCAGGCGAGCTTGCGGCTCTTCGCGTTCAGCCCGCCGACGACTTTGGGGATGGTCGAAGTGCCGTAGTCCTTGCGGCCTGGGTCTTCGCGCTCGGGCGAGTAGGCCAGGTAGAAATCGCTGCCCGCCTTCAGGCCGGATTGTTCGAGGATCGGCTTGAGCACGTCGCGCGTGGTGCCGGGGTAGGTCGTGCTCTCCAGCACGACGAGCTGATCGCGTTTGAGGATCGCGCGGATGGTCTCGGCGGTGCTCTCGACGTAGGTCATGTCCGGCTCGCTGGCCTGGGTCAGCGGCGTGGGCACGCAAATGAGGAGGGCGTCACAGCGCCGCAGGTCTTTCGGATTGCTGCTGGCGGTGAATTGTCCGGCGCTGCGCAGTTCCCCACGGAAGCGGAGGGAATATGCTGGATGTAGCTTCGGCCGCTGTTGAGCATCTTGATCTTGCGGGCATCGACGTCGAAGCCCAGGCAGCGATAGCCCGCCTTGCAGAAGGTCTGCAAGAGCGGCAGGCCGACGTAGCCCATGCCGATAATGGCCACGCGGGCCCGTTTGTTCTCAATCCGTTTCAGCAATTGCGCATAAGCCATGCGATTCTCCTGTGCGTCCGTTCGCCTGTAAGCCGACAACATAATAGAATGGAAAATGGAGAATTGAAAATGGAAAAAGCAGTCGCCCAAGCAGTGCCGATTCGCACTCGCGAGCTCTGACTACCGGGTACTGAGTACCGAGTACTCTTATGCGTATTGACCTTTCATCACCGGACATCAACGAGAACGACATTGCATCGGTGACTGAGGTGCTGCGCTCCGGGCGGCTTAGCTTGGGGCCGGTGCTGGAGGAGTTCGAGCAGCGCTTCGCCGAGTACATCGGCACGCAGCATGCGGTGGCGGTTTCGAGCGGGACGGCGGCGCTGCACTTGTGCATGGTGGCCCTCGAGCTGCATCCCGGCGAGGAAATCATCACCACGCCGTTCTCGTTCATTGCGTCTGCCAACTGCGCCTTGATGGTCGGGGCTGTGCCCGTGTTCGTGGATATCGACGACGACACTTGGAACCTGGACGCCAGCGCCATTCCGCGGGTCATCACCAATCGCACGCGGGCCATTCTGCCGGTCCACATCTTCGGTGTGCCGGCGCGGATGGATTCGATCACGGAAATCGCCCTGTCCGAAGGTCTCACGATCATCGAGGATGCCTGCGAAGCCCTCGGCGCCCGCTATGCCGAGCAGGCTGTCGGCACGTTCGGCGACGCCGCCACGTTCGCGTTTTATCCCAACAAGCAAATGACGACCGGCGAGGGCGGCATGCTGGTGACCGATCAAGAAACATTGGCCTCGATGGCCCGCTCACTGCGCAACCAGGGCCGCGATCATATGAACAGTTGGCTGACGCATCCGCGCATGGGGTACAACTATCGGCTTAGTGAGATCAACGCTGCTCTGGGTGTATCGCAGCTTTCGCGAATCGACAATCTCCTGCAACGACGTGAACAAGTCGCACAATGGTACCTCGAGCGTTTGAAATCCGACGAGCGGCTGGTTTTGCAGCAGGCCCCGCGCGAGGCCCACGTCAGCCGTTTCGTATTCGTCGTTCGCCTGGGCGACGAATACTGCCAGGCCGACCGCGACGACATCATCCGGCATTTGCACAACAGCGGTATCGGGTGCAGCACGTACTTCACGCCGATCCACTTGCAGACCTTCTACCGTGAGCGGTTCGGCTACAGCGAAGGCGATTTTCCGAAGTGCGAGCACGTGGCGGCGCGGACCCTGGCGCTGCCGTTCCATCCCAAGCTCACCGAGGATCAAGTCGACGAAGTGTGCCGGGAACTTCAAGCGCTGCTGTAGGGTGCGGAACGGTCTGCACTGTCGCACGCATGCCGAAATGCCGGGAACCTCACTCGCTTCGCGAGATCTGCTAAACGGCAAGCCACCGGCGGCATCTGTGGTAGTGACTTGGTCGTTTAGCAGATACAACGTGGTCGAGACCACGCTGCATCTACCGTCTCGCGCTGCGTATCTTGATCACCAGGCAGCGGGCCATGCGGTCGTGCAGCGCTTGGCGCTTTGCGGTCCACAGCGGCATCAAGTATCCGATACCCAGAATGAGCGTCGAGATCGATTTATTGAAGTTGCGGGAGGCCGATTTCCAGAACGTGATGCGCTGCCCGTCCAGATCGACGACGCGCAAACCCAGGATCTTCTTGCCGAGCGTCGCCTGCCAGACCGACGACTCCAGCCAGACCGTGTAGAACATCGCCAGCCCGCCGTATAGAAAAATCGGAGCCACCAGACCCACGATCATTGTGGTTGGATTCAAGTTTCCGAGCATCAGCGCCAGAAACGGCGCCTGGATCATCGAACTCGCGGTGTTGAGGATGACCATATCGATGATCATGGCCAGCAGCCGCGCGCCGAAGGACGCATATTCCAACTCCTGAACAGCCGAGTGCGACATGATCGGCCTGGCGACGACAGCCGGTGCCACTATGGGCCGGGCGGTGTGCAGCGCTGCGTTTTCCCCTGCCGGGAGCACCGCCGCGCTCCCAATGGAATGTGTGTCTTTGTGTATCATGATTCTCCGATAGATTCGTGCGGCAGCACGTGCCACGCCACGCGGTTCCTCTCCGAGAAATCTACGTTATGCGGGTTCGATCTGTCGTCGAGAGACCGATTGGTAGGCATCGCTGAGCGGTTCCGTCCGATATAACAAACGTGCTTGTTCGAGTATGTCCCGCGACCTGCGGATCCGTGAGTGTGCGCCATGCCGAAGCGATTTGAGAACGAAGCAGCTTATGATGTTCTGTTCGTTGGCGAGCAGACCTCGCTGGTGATGCGGCTGGTGGCGGCGCTGGTGCGTGAGGGCTATCGGCCGGCGATTCTCAACGGCCCTGCGCTGGTCGAGAAACTGCACCTCGAGTGCGGTGTGGACGCGGATCATTTCGCGTGCCCGCCCGTGCAGCTTCCAGGCCGATACAAAGCGCCCGTGATTCGCACGCTCGAATGGCCGATGCAGCGCTCGCGGCTGCGGAATGCGATTCGCCGAATCAACCCGGCGGTGATCCACGTCAACTACATCAAGGCGGAACACTCGCTGCTGACCGAGATCGGCGAGGATTGCCCGCCGATCGTCTCGACCGTGTGGGGCACGGACCTGCACCGTGACGCTGCTGACGGCGATCGCACCGAGCGCCGCCGCATCGCCAAGGTGCTGCAACATTCCGAAGTGATCACGGCCGATTCGCTCGAACTGCTGGATTGCGCTCGCGAACTGGCCCCGCAAAAGACCGACGTGCAATTCAAGCTGGTGCTGTGGGGCATCGACGTTGATGCGTTCAGCAGCGCGGCGGCGGATGAATCGGCGCGGCAGTGGCGACAGCGGCTCGAAGTGCCGGCCGACGCGCCGGTGGTGCTGGCACCGCGGCGAATTGACCCGCGCTACAGCCCCGAGCGCGTGCTCGATGCGTTTGCCAAAACCCAGGCCGCGCGGAGCGGTTTCTGCGTTTTCAAGATCTTCGGCGACAACCCCCGGACCGAGCGCCGGCAGCAGGACATGTTGAGCGAGCTTGCCCGAAAGCTCGGCATCGCCGATCGTGTACGTTTCGCGCCGCCCTGCCCCTACGGCGACCTGCCGGGACTGTATCGCATGGCGGACGTAGCGTGCATGTTGCTGTCGCACGACGGCACACCCACGACCGCCTTTGAATTGATGGCGGCGAGTACGCCGCTGGTGATGTCAGACATTCCCGATTACGAAGGCATGATCGTCGACGGCGAGCACGCCTGGCTGGCGCCGCCGACCGACTCTGACGCGGCGGCTGCCGTGATCGATCGCATCCTCGCCGAGCCCCGAGATGTCCAGCCACAACTCGAACGGGCCCGCACGTGGGTTCTCAAACACGCTACCCTCGACGCCACCGTGGACAACTTCCTCGCGGCCTACCGCCAAGCGTGTCGCGCGTCCTCCCCACGCTCAGTAACGAACCTCGCGGAATGATCGTTCTTCCTTTCGCGGGATCGCGAAGAGGCAAGCCCTGCGGGAAACCGCTCGATGTGGCTTTGCCGTTTGGCAGATGCCGTGCGTCGGATGCTGTTCAGAGCCCGTAGTTGACCACGGCTGATGTCGGCGCGTACCATTGTCGTGTGATGGGAGTCCCTGATGCCGCACGTTGACGAAGAAAGCAAGTTTGCCAAGGTGATGGTCGCTTTTCGCGAGTGGCTGCCGACGGTCAAACCGTACTTGGCGGAGCGCTACGCGCCCGTCCGCGAAACGCCCGGACTGGTCTGGCGCTTGCCCGAAGTGAGATACACCGCCCTGGCCCTCGGCGTCTTGTTTGTCGTGTCGATCTTACGGTTTGCCGGCGGCTGCCTGAGCTTTGCGCCGACGGGGGCAGTCCAGCGGCGCGCCACCACGGGCGATTTTCACGTGGTCTGCACCAACGAGCAATGCAAGAAGCACTTCGTCATCAACCGCAAGTTCAAGTTCGATGATTTCCCCGTCGATTGCCCGACCTGCAAGCAGGAAACAGGCCAGCGCGCCCTGCGCTGCCGCTCGAAAACCTGCCGAGGCCAACTCGTGCCGACCGAAATCCGCGGCGGCGACTACGTGTGCCGGCAGTGCAACAAGGTCATCAAGCGGGAGTGATCGCCGCCTTGGCGAAGGACAAGGAGCCAGCGGCTCGTTGTCAGCGTCGGCCGATGGCATCGACGATCTTGGCGCCGACGGCGTCGCCCCAGACGTTGACGGTGGTGCGCATCATATCGAGGATGCGGTCCACGCCGATGATCAAGCCGATGGCGGCGATGGGAATGGTGTCCTTGCCCATGGCCTCCAGGCCGGGGTTGACGGCGTTGATGACGATGACCATGGTCACCAGGCCGGCGCTCGGTATGCCGGCGGCGCCGATAGCGGCCAGCGTGGCAGTGATGGCCACCAGCACCAATTGAGGAAGTCCCAGCTCAATGCCGTAGGCCTGGGCCAGGAAAACCACCGCGACCGCCTCGTAAAGCGCGGTGCCGTCCATGTTGATGGTCGAGCCCAGCGGCAATACGAAGCCGGCGGAGCGCTTGCTGATGCCGGCGTTTTGGGTGGCGCATTCGATGGTTACGGGCAGCGTGGCGCTCGATGAGTCCGTGCCCAGCGCCGTCATCATCGCCTGACGCATTTGGTGCATGAACTTGAACGGATTGCACCGTGCGAAGAGGACGCACACCAGCGGCAGTACGACGAAGCCGTGAATCGCCAGCCCAAGGGTGACGGTGATCATGTAGCCGCCGATGGCCTGCCCGAACGACGCCAGTCCGATGCGGGCCACCGTCCAGGTGAGCAGCGAGAAAACGCCCACCGGCGTCATCCAGATCACCAACTGCACGAGCTTCATGATTGCTTCGAACAGGGCGCCGAAGAAGTCAATCAGAATTGCGGATTTGTCTCCCAGCGTGGTGATCATGATGGCCAGCAAGATCGAGAAGAAGATGACCGGCAGCGCCTGGCCCCGGGCGGCGGCGCCGATGATGTTCTTGGGGATGATTTGCTTTACCAGGTTTTGCAGGGCCCCGAGCATGCCCGACGGGCCTTGGGCGATGTTCTCCTGAACGTCCTCCTTGGCTTCGTAGGTCTGTTCACCCGCCTGCACATCCGCGTCGCTGATGCGTTTGCCCGGCTGAATGTTGGTCACCAGGATCAAACCGATCGTCGCCGCAATCGCCATGGTGGCGACGTAATACACCAGCGTGACAATGCCGACCTTGCCCAGGTCGCGAAAGTCGCCCACGCTGGTCACGCCGACGATCACGCTGGTCGCGATCAGCGGGATAATGAGCATCTTGAGCAGGCCGAGGAACACGGTGTCGCCAATGAAGTAAAACGTGAACAGTGCGGTCGGATGGGCGTGCTCGGCGTCGCTCATGGTGATCTTGAAGTTCGGATCGTACAGCATCTGCCCGAC
The DNA here is from genome assembly GCA_022565195.1 of Planctomycetota bacterium. The sequence continues at coordinate 6,965 of JADFJZ010000023.1, forward strand.
GATGATGCCCGCCACCAGGCCGACCATGATCAAGAGGGTCAAAAGCCACTTGGAACTCATATCACACTCCGTGTGAGTGAATCGTGAATCGTGAAGAGTGAAGCGGAAGAGGGCTGGCGATCCCCGTTCGCATCGTCAACTCCATTCGGGAACGAGTTCGCCATCGCAGGCGGTCCTCCGACGCTTCACGCTTCACGAGTGACGCTTCACGCTCTGTCGGTCGCACTTTACCATTCGAGCGGATTCGCGTATACTGTCTATTTCCGGATCATTGGTTATGCCTGAGTTTCGTGCTGTTGCCGTCATACCCGCCCGTTACGCATCCACGCGCTACCCTGGAAAACCTCTCGCCAAAGAGACTGGAAAATTCCTGATCCAGCACGTGTATGAGCAAGTGCGCCTCGCGCCGCTGATCAGCGAAGTCATTGTGGCGACCGACGATCAGCGAATCGCCGACGCGGTGGAGTCCTTTGGCGGCCGGGTGGTGATGACCCGCGCGGATCATCCGTCGGGCACGGACCGCATCGCCGAGGTGGCGGCCAATCTCGAATGTGACGTGGTGGTCAACGTGCAGGGCGATGAGCCGGAGATCGAGCCGGTCAGCATTGCGCAGTTGGTCGAATTGCTGCAGGATCACCCGGAGTGCGAAATGGCCACGCTGGCCTGCCCGTTCAAGCTCATCGACGGCGCCGACCCCAAAGACCCCAACGCCGTCAAAGTGCAGATCGACGACGAGGGAATCGCATTGAATTTCTCCCGGCAAGTGCTGCTCGCTCCAGGGCAGGAGGTCAAAGAGCCGCAGGCTTCAGCCTGCGCGACCGCTCGTAAAGATGAAGATCCCCATCCTTTGCTGCACTTGGGCATTTACGCTTACCGCCGCGATTTCCTCTTGAAATTCCCGAAGATGGAACCGACGCCGCTGGAGAAATCCGAGAGGCTGGAACAGATGCGCGCCGTCGAGAACGGCCACAAGATCGCCGTCGGGCTGGTGCGCCGCGCCGCCGTGGGCATCGACACGCCGGAGGACTACGAAGCGTTTGTCAAGCGATGGAAAAACCGACCGTGCGCTGGGCAGGTCACCGGAGGACAATGACGCCCCGGAGCCGAAACCATGAGAGAACGGAACTGTCCAGCATGCCGGACGCCTCTCGAGAACAACGTCAGTTCATCTGGAGAGTGCCTGTCTTGCGGTCACGACTTGGTGCTTACCGCTCCGCCGCCAGGGTGGTTCATAGGCGACTTGGATTTGCGAGCGATCGCCAAGCGCCAGAGGGAATTGCTGTGGATCATACTCGCGTCGATCGTGCTGTATTTTACCGGTATGCTGACCATGCTTGATATTCCCTGGCTCGGCTTCGTATTTCTGGTGCTGATGTTGCTGTTGAGCATTTACGCAATTGTCTGCGTGTTGCGTCTGCAGGGTGCGCTCTGCATCCACGTGGCGTGGCGGGTGGTGACGGCGATTCTTATCTTCGCCCCTTGCATCGGCCTGCTGATTTTGCTCAGCGTGAACGGTCGAGCGACGACGGCCTTGCAGCGGGCCGGACTGAAAGTCAGGTTCATGGGCGTCCGAGACGACGAGGTTGTGAAACTTCTGTCCAGCAATCGGTGCAGTCACTGCGGTTACTTGCTGATCGGAGTTCCATCCGAGCGTTGCCCGGAATGCGGTGAGCCCATTGCCGCGTCGAAAAGGATCGACGATTTTGGATAGATTCACGCCGTGAAATGGCAGGGGCCGACGTTTCGTCGGCCGCTACGAAACAATAGGAGTCACAATGAAACCGGAAGAACATTTGGCATCGGTGGGTAACGTGTCCGAGGAAACGGAGTTCTACACGCCGATCCCGCCGGGCTACAAGAAAGGCCAAACCAAGTACGTCATCGTCGCCGGCACAGTGATGAGCGGACTGGGCAAGGGCATCTTCTCGAGTTCGCTGGCTAAGGTGCTACAGGATGCCGGGCTGACCGTCGCGCCGATCAAGCTGGAAGGCTATCTGAACCTCGATTCCGGCACGCTCAACCCCTATCGCCA
>JADFJZ010000435.1 GCA_022565195.1 Planctomycetota bacterium
CGCGTGCCGCCCGGGCTGGACGACAAGATGCTTACGGCGTGGAACGGGCTGATGATCGCGAGCCTGGCCAAGGGCGCCCGCGTGCTCGACGAACCGAAGTACGCCGCAGCCGCCGCCCGAGCGGCAGAGTTCGTGCTCACGCACCTGCGGAAAGACGGGCGACTGCTCCGCACTTGGCGCAAAGGCGAAGCCCGCCTGACCGGCTACTTGAACGACTATGCCTTCTTCATCGAGGGCTTGCTGAATCTCTACGAAGCGACGTTCGACATGCGTTGGCTCCGCGAGGCGGAGGCGCTGGCGGACACCTGCCACGCGGCGTATTTCAACAGCGACAAGGGCGGCTTCTTCCTGACGGCCAACGACGGCGAGAAGCTCATCGCCCGCAGTCAAAACGCGATCGAAGGCGCCATTCCGTCGGGCAATGCCGTACATGCGCTGAATCTATTGCGGCTGGCGGTGTATTTCGATCGCAAGGATCTGCGTGATCAGGCGGAGTCGATCTTCAAAGCCTACGGTCAATCGATGGAACGCATTCCGCAGGCTTTTGAGCGGATGTTGTGTGCGCTGGACTTCTATTACGGCAAGCCGAAGGAAATCGCCCTGGTTCCCGGCAGCGGGGGCGATCTCAACTCGCTCGTGCGGACGGTGTACGCCCACTACCTGCCCAACAAGGTGCTGGCTGCCGCGACAGACGCCCAATCGGCCTCGGCAATGCCCCTGCTGAAAGGGAAGACCACAATCGACGGGCGCCCCACGGCCTACGTCTGCCAGAACTACACGTGCAAGCGGCCGGTTCAGACCAGCGAGGAACTCAAGGCGCTGCTGTGGTCGGTAGGCAAGAAGGAATGAACAGAATTCGACGCCGCCCGCACCGAGGCTCGATTCAGCAGGGTCCCCACGCCCCCAGCAGGAGCGCCAAGTCGAAAGAGCCGACCACGCCGTCGCCATTCAGATCGGCCGGACAGTCCCCGCACGGACCCCAGTAAAACAGCAGCGTCGCGAGGTCGAACGGACCCACGCCGCCGTCGCCGTCGAAATCCGGGCACGGCAGCGGCGTCAGTGTCATGGTGCCGCTTCCGAAGGGGCCCAGCACCGAGCTGCCCACGCGGATCGTATAGCAGGCGCCGTGTTCGACGCTGACGGTCAGCAGAGAGGTGCCGTGGGCGCATCCCAGGAAGTCCTGATTGCAGCCCAGCGGAGGATCGCTCAAATCCGAACAGTCACACCCTTCATAGACCGCCAGTTGGGAGTCCCAGCCGGGATCGAGCTGATTGCAGGTGCTGACGCTCAGCGACCCCCAAAAGGACGACTCATACGTGAACCACACGTCGAAGCCCATCCCCTCGAGGCCCGCGGGACCGTCGCTGCACTCGAGATCGGCATGTTCCGGGCCGCCGACGGTCGCGCAGATGTTGCTGATTTCCGTGTCGCCCAATTGGACGGCAATAGCGCTCGTGCAGTCGTCGTTCGGCGGAACGTCCTCATCGGGATCACACGAGCAAAGTGTCTCTGCTTCCACCGCGCAGAAGCCGTCCCACGAGCCGACCTCCTCATCGCAACAAAAGGGATCGGCTGCACAAACCAGTTTGCAGCATCCGGGGCACGACCGCCCGCCGCAAACATCCTCACAATAGGGCGAGAACCCGGGCTCGAAGCAGTCGCCCGTCCCGGGATCACCACAGCCGAGCGGCGGCCCGGCGTGGGCCACCATCGACGAAGAGCGAACGCCGCACAGGATCGAAAGAACCAGAACCACATGACAGTAGCGGATCGCTGAACTTGCTGCGTGCATGGATTTGCCCTTTTTCCGCACTGCTTTCACGAACTGAGACGCGACATCGTGACCGCAGCGCGCTCATTCGATCCCCTATTAGAAACGCGAAGGCTACAGTCCGCAAGTGACCGTCAGTGTGCCGGTGCCCTCGGAGAATTCATTCCAACCCCCGACACGGATCTTGTAGCAGTTGCCGTTGGTTACGGGCACAGTGACTTCCGAGGTGAAGTCGCAGTCTCCACCGGCATCGTCGTCGCAAGCGAGCAGGTTCTCATCACTCACAGGGCATGCGCAACCATCGTAGACGACCAAATCCGTATCATAGGTCGCCTGCTTGCATGTACTCACGGTCAAATTCTGATTACACGTCGCGATATAGTCATACCAAATATCGTGATAGGTCTGGCCGTCGAACTCGCAATCCGCGTGTGCCGGCCCATCGGTGTCCGCAAAGAAAGTAGCGTAATCGGTGTC
>JADFJZ010000436.1 GCA_022565195.1 Planctomycetota bacterium
ACAGATACCAGCAGGCCACACTGCGATACGGGCGGAACCTCTCGCCGGCCCGCATCAGCCGATCGCGCTTGGCGGCCATGGGAATGCGGTACCGCTTCTTCAGGGCGTGCCGCAGGCCCAGATCATCCACAGGCCAAACGTCGGGCCTTTGCAGCGTGAATATCAGAATCATCTCGGCGGTCCACACGCCCACGCCGCGAATGTCCACCAGTTGCTCGATCGCTTCCTCATCGGACACGCGAGCCAGCCGGCGCGGTTTGAGTTGACCGCTCAGGAAATGATCGCACACGCTGCGGACGTACGTCACTTTCTGGCGCGACAGGCCCGCCCCACGCAATTGCGGATCCGTCGCCGCGACGAGCGCCTTTGGGCTCAGTCGGCGGCGCGGGCACAGATCCAGCACACGCCCGCTGATGGTGCGCGCTGCTGCCATGGAAATCTGCTGGTGAACGATCGAAAGGATCAGCGCTTGAAACGTGTTCTCGACCACGCCGGGCCTGAACGGCCCGACCTTCTTGATGATCTGCGCCATGCGCTCGTCCGCCGCACAAAGCGCCCGCTTCGCCCGGCGTACAAATGCAGCATCCTTATACAGGCCCACGTTGCCCCCGAACGATCCAATCTACGAACCCTAATTGCCCGGCGTCAACTCGTGAGCCGCGTCCTTCGGCAACGCGAACTTGTTGTACAACATGAAAACCACCGCCGTCAGCAGCATGATCCCGCCGAAGATGATCCACATCAAATCGGGGCGTTGTGCATCGCGCGCCAGCTTGCCATACAATTGACCCGAGAGAATGCCGCCGAAGAGATTCCCCAGCGCGACGGCGACGAAATAGTATCCCATGTACAGGGCCTTCTTGTCTCCGGGCGCGATGCGACCCACGTACTCCTGGCTGGTCGGGCTGGCCATCATTTCGCCGAAGGAGAAGACAAAAATGCCGCCCGCCACGATCCACACAATGCCGCCCCCACCAAGGATGCCGTTGTCACCCGCCGTGGCGGACAACCCAATACCGACGGCGGCGACGATCATGCCGATGATCATCGTCGTGAAGCGGTGGAAACGGGCCATGACCACGGAAATCAAAACCTGGAAGAGCACGATGCCCAACGCATTGATGTTGACGATGAACTCCGGATTGAATTGCCTGGCCTCCTGCACGCGGTCCCAAATCGAATCTCGGTAGGCGACCGCGTTGACTGCGACGATGAGTTGCTTCGGCTCGACCTTCCGCTCGTCGGTGGAAAGCGCTTCGCTGAAGGCCACGGTGGCCTCTTGTGACACGAGCGGCCCGTGCTCCGCAATAAACCCACTCAACTGGGTCTTGAGTTCCTCGAACTCGGCCTCCTCGAACTTGGGTTGCTGATATTCTTTCAGACGCTTGTTGAGCTTCTTGACAGCGTCCGCGAGCGCTTCGTCACTCGGCAAGATCGCTTCCCTCGGAGCGCGGGTCAGCAATTCCGCGAACTCCACGGGACTCAACCGCACCTTGTAACCAAGTATCTTGCGCGTCCCTTGCGCGAGATCATAGACCTCGAGCGGATCCTTGGCTTCGGCGGCGTTCAACGTTCCTACGATCTGACTTAGCCGCGCCCGCACTTCGTCAGTCATGCGTGGGTCTTCGCGCAGTGCCGCCTTACCCGCGACTCGCGCCAAATCTCCAAGAATCGGACCGACTTCTTTCTTGAGCGCCTTCATGGCTTCTTCGTCTTGCTTGTCAACTTCCGTGAGACGCTCAACAGTATCCCGGGCCTGCTGCTGCTGATCTTCTGGCAGGTACTTGCTCTTGGCCAGTTTTCGAGCGTCCGCCCGAAGAGACTTCATCTTCCCACGCAAAACACTGCGTCGCTTTTCTTCGTCTTTCTCTTTTGGATCGTCCGGCACAGCCGATTCCACGCCGCGGGCTTGGCGAATCAACCGGTCGTATTCTGCAAGCAATTCGTTGTCGTCAACCGAGGCCAGATGATCGGCCCATTCCGGTTTGCCAATGAGGCCCAGAACGCTGCGCGAAGCATCGACAAGCGGCTTGGTTTCAGTGAAGTCGCGGATGTACAGCGGCATGGTCAGGAAGATCTGATTGAACGAAGTCCAAAAGCCCGACATGATCAGCAGAAAGAGCGCGAACCTCCAATTGCTGCAGTGCATCCGCTTGAACAGAAACAGTCGGTTCTTCGAAACAGGGCTCTTGGGATCTCCGCTTCCCTGAGGCATCAGCGCATCCCACACGAAGTTCAGGAC
>JADFJZ010000024.1:0-5952 GCA_022565195.1 Planctomycetota bacterium
TGGGATCAACTGGGTGATGATCAGCGCTGCTGTGCATCACAGCCCTTCAGGCGACGTGCTGCCGCGCCTCGTTGATTTCACATTGCCCCGAAACAAGCGATTCAAGGGCGTCGCAGGATTCCTCGACCGAGCCGAGATTGAACTCGAAACACTGGGCTTGGCGAGCAAGGGCTACGGCAGTATCAAACGCTTGCCGCCCAAGCTCCTCGGTGTTCAACCCGCAACGGTAGAGGGTCATCGCCGCCTCCGGCGCGGTGAGCCGACTCCATCGCAACGGCATGTTGTCGCGCCGCGATAAGAAGAGCACCAACCCTACCGGGCAAGGCCCCCCTACTCCGCCGCAGCCGGCTTCGGTCGGCGTTACGTAGGAGAATTGCCGCGTGCGTTTACCGTCGGACCACTCGCCCGAAACGAGCGGCAGGTTGAGTCTCTCGATATGATCCAGGCCGCCTTGTTTGATGCTCAAAGCCTTGGGGAACGGGTAAACAAGCAGTGATTGGGGCTCGATCATTGCGAATTCGTCACAAAGATAGCTCCAGCCGCGGGCCAACAAGGCCGCCGCCAACGTCGATTTGCCAGTGCCCGATTTTCCTGTGAAAACCACCGCTCGGTTTTGGTATGACATCACGCCGGCGTGCAGTTGAAAGAACGTGTTTTGGGTCAGCATTGCTTGATGATTGAGGGCAGCTTCAAGCTGGGGCATGACGCCTCGTTCATCGCGACCGGCGACATAATCCTGTCCGTTGCATCGAACGACGTACTCCGCCGCAGACCATCGCTTGGCCTTTCGCCGCACGATCATCATGTGCAGGGCAGTGTCGCCGGGATCCTCTGTTCGATAGCAACCATAAAGGCGATCGAACACGCGCACGCATTCCTCCGAGCACGATTGGAGGCTGACTGCGACGACTCCGATGCGATAATGGCGGGTTTCAGTGGCCATGAGGATTCGACCGCCAAGCGGAGGGCTGACGCTACGCGACGGGCAAGCCCGTGAGTAGTTGCTCCTCCTTCAATTGCTCCAGCACGGCCCGGGCGTCCTGCAGGGCGGTCCCGAACTCGACTTCGAATTGTTCCGTGAGCATCCGCGCGATGTCTTCAAGCGAGCGCGTGCCGTCGCAAAGCGCCCAAATGCGGGTGGCGCTCACGTTCAGTCGGTGCGTGCGATCGACGACTGGATCATAGACAAGCACTTCTTCGTCCATGTTGTGTTGAATCAGATGATCCATTCTTCTGGGTCTGGCCATGATCCGTTTCGATTCGACAAGATTCAAAACTGGAACGCCCGTCGCGGACGCTTACTCAGGCGGGCTGGGGCCTGCCGTCAGCCCGGTTACCGCAAGGGCCGTTCGCGCCGAAACGCTCCACACGATCGGTGCGATGTAGACAGCTCTCCGCAGGTTTTTGGAAAGAAACGACCTCCGCGAACTGACGCCTTCAGAAGGAGCATCCTCGACCTCGTGCTCGGTCTCGGGAGTCTCCGTATTTTCCGGGCGCTGCTCACCCATGTGCATCCGATCTCATGTTTCGGCTGACGGGCGCGTTCATTCGCTCCGCAAGCGTGACGTTCGTGCCGGCGCCTTACAACTATGGGGCACATCGGTCTTGTGAGGATTATCGTCCACTTTGCAGACCCCTTGCTACACAAAATGTTGCCCTACTCACAGAGAATAAGCGTACGATATGTCCGCCGCGCTCCGACGCGATCCTGTCTAACGAAGCTGTGGCGCGTCCAAGCCCCCGAGGCAGCCCTCGCCGCAGTCCAATCATCACATCTCGTGCAGTTTATCGGACAACGCCGCACCCCTCCCGGTCTCAACCCTCTAGTGTCCATGACTTTCGGGTGCTCTCGTATCGTACCATTGTAGCGGAGCCCTACTAGAACCTGAATTCCCGGAGATGATTGTGCGTATTGGGAGATTGTCCAGGCTGTCGCCTTGCCTGATCGCCGTGTGTCTGACATTGGCGAGTTGCGCGGAATTACCCGGTTCGCTGCTCGAAGACCAGTTGCTGCTCGATGGCGATGCAGCACTAATCGTCGACCTCGGAGAGAACGCGGTCGCAGCTCCGAGTCAAGTCGTCGAGACAGTTGCTCAGGTGCTCAACGGAGAACAAGGAGAGCTTTTCTATCTCTGGGAATATGCCCTGTTGGAAAGTGCCAGCGCGCGTGTCGGATCCGACACGTTTGAAATCGCGCAGGCAGAAGGCTATGTGAAAGATTGGACGGCCATTTCGTTCGTTCCGCAGGATCTCTTCCCCGGTATGGATATTCGAGGGAAGATTCTCCGCATCCGAGTCAATGTCATCGAAGTAGCCGAATTCACGCGAGAGGGCGTCGGTGACCGATTCCTCTCCATCACGACTGAAAGCCCCAATGGGGGCGATGGGGACACGGACGACACGGTGAACGAGCTTGTCCCTGGCGAGAATCCAATCGTCATCGACGAAGGAATCTTCGAGGAAGACGTCGATCCACTCGAAAGTGACAATGAGAACGAAAACGGCAACGAGAACGATAATGGCGACAACAGCAATGACAATGGAGATGTCATCCTGCTGCCGGCTCCTGACGGCGACAGCAACTCGAATGACAACGGGTCGTCGGATCCCTGTGAAGGCGTTACGGATCTGACGGTGACTCTTACGAGTCCGCTGTCCATGTCACTTTTTGAAGGTTCGATCAATCTGGACCCAACTGTCTGCGGTGGCACCGCGCCGTATACCTACGACTGGACGCCGGTGACGAATCTGGTGGACACCACCGGCGGTTTGGGCGGCGGATCCGCCGGCACGGTCACTTCGGAAGACGTAGATTTCAGAGCCAGTGCGACCGGCGATTTCACGATTACGGTTGACGTTACCGACGATGACGGCACCGTCGAATCAGCCTCTACGACGATTACAGTGAATGATTACAATCCGCTGATTGCCCAGGCCGGAAGCGACGTGGGTGTCGACCAGGGCGACGCGTTGAACTTGACCGGCACCGTGCTCGGCGGTTCCGGTAGCTATTCATACTCCTGGACTCCGAGTGGGCCGACGACTGCCACGTTCAGCAGCGTCGGGACCGGCACGGTAGGTGAGACGACGTACACGTTTACGGTGACGGATACGATCAGCGGCGCTGTCGCGTCGGACACCGTGAAGGTTGTGGTCTTTGCGGTGAGCGGCGGCTGCACGAGCGATTACGACCTCGGCGTGTCGTCCGCCGACTTCGTCGCTTTCGATTCCGGCCACGGCAGTGCGGGGCAAGCAGTGGTGGTTGGTGGGAGTTCCGTGATCCTGTTCGACTTGAACACGCTTACGGTCCGGGCCACGCTCTCTCTGCCGTCCTCCGGCCAGGGATTGGCCGTCGATGCGACGCGTGGGCGTGCCTACGTGACCACCCGCATAAGCGGGCAGTTCACTCGTTCGGTGCAAGTGATCGATCTCGACAACGCCGTCTTGGGAGCGAACATCGGACTGACTGCTAACGTCGCGCTGGCGAGCGGCATGGCCATCGTTCCATCGACCGGTGACGTGCTCGTCGCTGTCAGCGGTGGAAGCGGTACCGACGGCTTGATGGTGATCTCGGGCGGAACCAGCCTCGGCAATGCGGTTCAAAACATGCACCATACGGATTCGTTCCAGCAGCCCGTGGACGTAGCCGTGCTGGAACAGGGCGCGTTGAGCGTCGCGGTCGTGGCCAACATGACTGGTTCATTCGTGACGCTCGTGCCGCTCTCCGGCATCACGTATACGCCGGATGATCCCACTGGCGGCGGGCAGGCTTCGCTCGCGCAAGTGGCTTTGGGCGGCACGCCACGCGGCGTCGTTGCCCAGCCGGCATCGTCGCGGGCGATCATCGCGTGGAATGACGGCGATCAGGGTCGCGTGCAGGTCATCACTCTCGCCGACAACCAGAACGGCTCAGCGGGTGCCGACATTCCAATCAGCGGGGCAGTTCTCGTTCAGGGGTTGGCCATCAATACTTCATCCAGTGAAGTCTACGCGGCTATTGGAGGCGGTGGCGTATCCGTTGTCGATTTGACCTACAGCGTCGAATCGAGCGTACTCACGGGGGCCGCGGGATCAGCCTTCTCTGCCGCCAGCGAGGAGGGCGTCGCCGACCGGGTCTTGATCGTGGGCAACGGGTCGAAGCTGTCGGAGCGGTGTCCGTAGATCGCCTTTGCGAAAGCCGGCAAGAGTCTGATAAAGGCACTGCCCCCAATGGGCGATTCGGCGTTCGGGATTGCGGGGCAACGAGTATCGTAGAATTAAGGTAGCGAAACCGGTTGTGAGGGCCGGTTTGATCAATAGAACACGAGTCGGAAGAAGCAACTTTTTCGTCGGCGAAACAGCCGACCGCGGTGGGGGAAAGAAAGCCGTGAATAAATACTCTGCGTTCGCTATCAGTTTGGTGTTGTCCGCGCTGATCACGTCGTGCAGCACGGACGGCTTCGTGCTTGACGACAGCCAGTTTTTTCTTGACCAATCGGGCGATTTCGCCCAGACCAGTTTCGACGGGTGCTGGGACTGGTACGAGCAAGACGAGCAGACTCTCAGGATCATCATTGCAAACGGAGCGATCGCATCGCTGACGCCAGCCGGCCGAACGGCCATGAGCTTGAGCGCCGCCGAGGGAAACTGCTTGATCTCCTCGCATGAAGGTCTCGTGGCGCTGACCTATGCCATGCCTACCCAGCCGGGTGAAACACAGCGCATCACGACTTTCCGCTTTGACCTCCGAGACACCCGGACAGCCTCAATGAGCGATTCGTTGGCCAGGGGCGTGATCCGCGGACGCAAGACGGTCGAGGACAACGATCCGGAAGACATCCTGCTGCTGCCTCCCGTCGAAGAGCAGGACGGATACCTGGTGATGTGTGACTCGAACTAGCCTCACGAGGCGCTCCTTGCTCAGCATCGTCGCGGTTTGATATTCCCCTGCGCAACCCGCGTCTGGTGGACGGCCCCGCCGCGCGCGTGCGCTACATCGAGAACGGCATGAAAATACGCTTGTATTCACTCTCGCAGAAGCGGTCGGTCATGCCGGCAACGTAGTCGCAGGCGACCCGGTGCCTGCCTTGCTGATCGATGCGGTCATAGTACCGCTGCGGAAGATGATTGGGATGCTCGACATAGACGTTGAATAGCTCGGCGATTGTCCGGCTGGCCATGTCGTCCATCCGACGGAGTGTCGGGTGGTTGTACACATTCTCGCGCAGAAACTCCTCGAGTTGCGATACTCGCTCTTCCATTTCTTTTGAAAACGAGACGACCGGGCTGCTGTGCTCGCGTGCCTGATCGGGCGAATCTATGTGCCAGTCCTCGATGTGAGCCAAGGTCGCCCGAATGGCGTCACTCAAGAGTCGCTGCTGGATTGTTTCGATCACCGGCCTCCAGATCGCGAACATGGATTGGTTCGGGTAGCGTAATTTGACCTCGGCGGCTGCTTCGTTCCAAAGTGTGACTTGTTCAAGTCGGGCGCCGTCCAGCAACTCCGCACCCAACGCGTCTTCCAGATCGTGGCAGTCGTACGCCACGCGATCTGCGACGGCCACCAATTGTCCTTCAATCGTGGGCTGCGGCCCGCTTGCAAGGAGCCGGGTCAAAACGGGATCCTCGGATTCGATCTCAGCCGGGCGATCATAGGCGGTGCGATGCTTGGCCAGGGCCTCACGCAACTCGTAGGTCAGGTTCAGTCCGCGAAATGGAGGGAAGGGGTGTTCCAGGTACTCGACCACGCGAAGCGACTGGGCGTTGTGCTCGAACCCGTGGTGCTCGCGCATCAAATAATTGAGCGCCGCTTCTCCAGCGTGGCCGAAAGGCGGGTGACCCAGGTCGTGGGCCAGCGCCGCCACTTCCGCCAGCGACACATTCACTTCCAGCGCCTGTGCCAGCAGTCGGGCGAAACTCGCTACTTCAAGCGTGTGTGTCAGCCGTGTTCGAACATGATCCCCGCGCGGGGAT
>JADFJZ010000024.1:6082-8920 GCA_022565195.1 Planctomycetota bacterium
GGCCAGGATCCGTCGCTGGTCAAAATCAAACGGCGCCAAACCTTCCCAGGCGCTTTCGGTGTGGGTCCGTCCCATGCAGGATTCATGGGCCACTCCGTAGCAAGCCACCCGCCCCGCCGTCTCTTTAGTCTGACTCGTCATACCAGGCCCAATTCCGCCGCCGCGGTGCGCAGCCGGCTGTAAACTTCATCCAGGGATTCAGCGATGACCCGGGCGCTGCCCACGGTGGTCATGAAGTTCGTGTCGCCATTCCAGCGCGGAACCACATGCCAATGGACGTGCCCCGGCAGGCCCGCTCCGGCACAACGCCCAAGATTCAGTCCGACATTGTAGCCCTGGGCCGAGACCGCGATGGCCAACATTTTAATGCTGTCACGGATCAGAATGGTCACTGCACCGAGTTCGCTGTCCGACAACTCGTCCAGCGTGCCCACATGACGCACAGGCGCGAGCATCAAATGCCCATTGGTATACGGGTAGCGATTCATCACTGCCATAACTTCCGTTGATCGGCAAATAACCCGATTCTGGGAATCGCGAGCCTCGTCAACCGCATAGCCGCAAAGGAAGCAATCCTCACCATCCGCCTCGGCGCCGAGCGACCGGATGTACTCCGAACGCCAGGGAGCCCACAGATTGGGATTCATCTCCGGCATGATGACGCACAGTCTAATCCAGTCTTCGGACGACGGCAAGAACCGCGAATACGGACTTTGCATCGCAAGTCCATTGTGCTAAGCTCCGTGGCGATGGTTCTCCACCGTTTCTCAAGACATCGTCGGTCGCCGCTTGATCGCTTGACCGCCTGTGGAATTGTTGTCACCACAGGGATAGTTTTGGCGTGTGGATGTACGGAGCGCAGCGACCAAGAGGTCAGGGATTATGTGCCCGCCTCGAACGACGTCGTGACTTCTCACGGGATGACGCTTGATGAGAACGCCACGCCGGAACAAGTCGTGTGGGTGCTCCTGAGCGCAATTCGCGAGGACGTGCGGACGAAAGTCAACTCGCCGGACTGGAAAGACTTGATGAAACTGCAATGCCGACTGGCCAACGTCGAGTTGCTCCGCAGTCGCGCCGACACCGCAGGGCGAGGCCGGTATTTAGACAGCGATGGTCTCTTCTTCAGTATCGTCAGAGGTTGGGCGCCGGCACTCAACTACTACGCGGAATCCTTCGACGATGAGTTCGAGGCGGCCAAGGCGAGGATGACCTCCCAATCGAAAATCGACCCGCGATTGCCTGAGAAGTATCATCCCACCCAGGTGGTCAATTACGTCCTGCCGGCTGCGGAGTATGATGGCCCTGTGCGCCTGAACCGCGGTGTCAACATTCAGTTTGCCCTTTCAAAAACCCAGAACGGTTATTGGCGTGTGTATGCAGTTTCTCTCGGTCCGCCGCCCGCACCTACGAGCTGACGCCCCGCAGAGTGGAGAACGATGATGATCAGAAAGAACCCTCCGGACGGCAAAGTCGATATCGACACTGCCCGGATCATTTCGCCGCGGCGACACACCAGCGAAGCCGTGTCCATCGAAGGACTCGCCGAAGAACAACTGAAGCACTTTTGCATCGACAAAGACAGCCCGTACGGCCAGGCGATGTTCGATACTGTGGTTCGCCTTTACGAGGCTCAACTCAGTATCACCGAACTGTGGGAGATCACGTCCCGAACAATTCGCACATTGGATCGCACGGACCGGATCGCCTACTTCAACGCCAAGAAATTTCTGTGCTTCCAATTGGCGAAGCTGCTCGACAACTTGCAGAATCCCTTCCGCGCGACTTATCAGAGTCTTGAACTTACCGATGCGAGTCTTTGCGCCAAGGGCGCGTACTCGATCTTCGACAACGTGAGCGCGATTTTCTCGGCCAACCCGGTCATCGTCCGCAGCGCCACGTATATCTACGCCTGCACGGAATGGATTGACGATGCCTTCAAGGGCAAGGAATTGCTGCACCAAGTCTACACCCGCCTGCTCAATCCCACCTCGATCGCGCTGGCCAACTACATCGTCGATATTGAGGCAGGCCCCTCGGCCAACCAGTACTGGGCCTACAATTTCAACAGCGGCATGGCCGCCATTGACGCGATTCTGACACACTTGATCGATTTCGAAGACATCATCATTTCCTCCCGGAATACTTACGGCGGAACCTATCAGCTTTTGGTCGACTTGTTTGCCAGAAAGAACAAGCAGAAAGTCACTCTGGAGTGGTTCGACGGGTACACCGGCGAGGAGTTCGCCGCCCTGCTGGAACAAGTGAAGTACAAGAATCGCCTGGCGTTGGAGCGCCGCTGCAACATCCTTATCTATCTCGAATCGCCGTGCAATCCACACGGCTATGTGCTCGATGTCCCTGAGATTTGCAAGATCGCGCATCAGGCCGGCTGCCGAGTGGTGCTGGATTCCACGATCGGCACTCCTTTCTTGAACAAACCGCTGATGCGCGATGATCCGGAAGAACGGCCGGACTACGTGCTTCATAGTTACACCAAAGACCTCTGCGGGCACGGCACCGCGACGGCCGGCGTGGTCATCGGGCGCAACGACGACATGTTCATGCCCAAGGGCACTCCGGACGATGGAACCGGATGGGAAGAAACGCTTTTCTGGGATGTGTACTATATCAAGGGCGCTTTTCTCGATGCCGACAAGGCCTTCGACGTCTTAAGCGGCATCAAGACCCTCGACTTGCGGATGAAGACAAAGTGCATCACCACCAAGATGCTGGCCACGTTTCTGGACTCGCATCCAGACATCCACGTCAACTGCAACGCGTTGGAGCATAATTCTAATTACGCGATCGCCCAAAAAGTGCTGCGTTACGGCATGT
>JADFJZ010000025.1 GCA_022565195.1 Planctomycetota bacterium
CAGTCGCGTTCCGGACCGAAGATGCGCTCGCAAAAGAGCCCGTCCTTCTCCGGACGATACGTGCGATAGTTAATCGTCTCGGGCTTTTTGACTTCACCGAAGGACCAACTACGAATGTCGTTGGGGGATGCCAACGAAATGTGCACCCGGCCGTAGTCGTTAACACGATCGTAAATGTTATCCAGCATGAGCGGCAAGTCCCTTTTTGGAATCAAACGCGCCCCGAACCGACTCGGGGATAGAAGCCATCAACACCATCCAACCAGGTATCACGAGGAGGTTACCGAACCCGCCCGTGAAGAACTCGCGGCCGCTGACGCCGCCGGAGCATCCGAACAAAGCTCCATCACCTCCACGCCACGGATCTTCTTAAAACCCAAATCCTCGCAAAAATCCACTTCCGTTCCGTACGCGATCGCATCGATACGCTCGACGCCATACTCCCGCAAGGCGTCGATCACACGAACGGCCATCTCTCGAGCGATACCCTGCGTATCATGCTCGATTCGGCCATCTTTCTTCGTGACACACCCGGGGCCTTGCAACGCCGGATCCAACTTGCACTCCGCCAAGCGACCCCAAAGACCATCAGTAACACCACGCGCGAACCCAACCATCTCTCCACCGCGACGCGCCGTAACCACACAAAACGTATTTTGAAGCATTTTCTGAATCTTCTCGCGCGACTGCGTCGTCTCGTAATGTTGGCGAACGTAAAACGCCGCCAGTTCATCCGAAGACGGCTTCTGCTTCACCGTGAACTCGATATCCGTGATCATCTCGGCTGCTCCCACCTTCAACTGAACATCCCACGACGACCTGTAACCTCGTACGAAGGCCGCCGCCAATTGGGCATCCCAACCGCAGCGGCTAACCGATCCTTCGCTTCTCCAGGTGGATGTTTAGGCACAGGCCCCGAATCTCATTACACAGCACGTCGAACGAAACCGGCGTACCCGCCTCGAGCGTATTCCGCCCCTTGACCATCGTCTCGTAGATCTTCGTTCGCCCCTCGACGTCGTCACTCTTAACCGTCAAAAGCTCCTGCAAGATGTAGGCCGCGCCGTAGGCTTCCAAACCCCACACTTCCATCTCGCCGAAACGTTGACCACCCGTTCGCGCCTTACCGCCGAGCGGCTGTTGCGTGATCAAGCTGTACGGTCCGGTCGCACGCGCGTGAATCTTGTCATCAACCAAGTGGTGCAGTTTCAACATGTAGATGTAACCGGCGGTGACGGGCTGATCGAAGTATTCACCCGTACGCCCGTCACGGAGCATCGTCTTGCCGCCCGGAAGAAGGCGCGCGAACGTCATCCCGCTAAACCCGGCGCCGGCGACGGAGGCCCCCTCCGACTCGCGCGCCGCCGCCGCCTCATTCGCTTCAGCCAGCGCATCGTGAATCTCCTGCTCCGACGCGCCGTCAAAGACCGGCGTGATCGCCTGGAAGCCGAGCACTTTCGCCGCCCAGCCGAGATGCGTCTCCAGGACTTGCCCCACGTTCATACGCGATGGTACGCCAAGCGGATTGAGCATGATGTCGATCGGTGTACCGTCGTCGAGGAACGGCATGTCGGCCTCAGGAACGATCTTGGCGATTACACCCTTGTTGCCGTGACGCCCGGCCATCTTGTCGCCGACGGAAATCTGCCGCTTCGTCGCAACGTAGACCTTGACCATCTCCAGAACGCCCGAAGGGAGCTCGTCACCGCGCTTCATCTGAGCGGCTTTGCGATCCCGCTCTTCCTGAATCTCCTCGATGCGAGGCCAGAACCGATCCGTGATCTTCAACGCGCGGTCACGCTCCGCCGATGGCTTCACCCACTTTAGATCCCGCGCCCGCACGTGTCCGGTGAAGATCTCGATCTGCTCAAGAATGACTTCGTCGAGGTTGCTGTGACCGACCTTTTGACGCGTGTTGGGGTCGATCATCGGCGTCCCCATCAACGCCTCAATCTCGCCACAAACCTGCTTAAAGCACGCGATGATCCGCGCATTTTGACCGGCGAGGTATTGCTGTATCTCGGCGCTGAGAACCTTCCGTTCTTCGTCACTCATGTGCAGTCGCCGACTGAACCGCTTGGCACCGATCACGATGCCCTCTTCACCCGACGGCAGTTCCAGCGAGTCGTTCTTGACGTCCTCGCCCGCACGCCCGAAGATCGCGTGCAGCAGCTTCTCTTCAGGGCTTAATTCGCTCTTGGACTTCGGGCTCACTTTGCCCACCAAAATGTCGCGCTGCTGCACACGCGTTCCGATCCCTATGACGCCGTTCGCGTCCAAATTCGCCAGCGCCCGCTCGGAGACGTTGGGAATGTCAGCAGTGAACTCCTCACGTCCCAGCTTGGTCTCTCGAACTTCGATGTCATACGCATCGATGTGAATGCTTGTGAACGTATCGTTTCGCACAAGCCGATCACTGATCACAATCGCGTCCTCAAAGTTGTGACCGTCGTAGGTCATAAAGGCCACCAGGAGGTTCTTGCCCAGCGCAAGCTCACCATTGGACGTCGCCGGACCGTCGGCGATGATCTCGCCCTCTTTGACGCGTTGCCCGATACGGACAAGCGGTTTTTGGTTCATGCACGTGCGTTCGTTAAGACCCCGGAACTTCCGAAGTTCGTACTCGTCCGTATCGTTGATCACGATTCGCATCGCGTCTACGTAGGTGACCTTGCCGTTGGAGCGACTGCGGACCACCATCCCGCTGTTCGCCGCGACCGCCCGCTCCATGCCGGTCCCCACCAACGGCGGATCGACCTTCAACAGCGGTACGGCCTGCCGCTGCATGTTCGAACCCATCAGCGCCCGGTTGGCGTCGTCGTGTTCCAGGAACGGAATCAACGACGCGGACACGCCGACGATTTGCTTGGGCGAGATGTCGATGTGGGTGACGTCATTCTTATCGACCTGCGTCAGTTCGCCATGGCGACGAGCGATGACTTGATCTTTGGCGATGTGTCCGTTGTCCCGGGCGAGGACTTCAGGCGGCGCCAGGGTCATGCGCATCTCTTCGTCGGCGCGCAGGTAGACAGGCTTGTCGGTGACCTTGCCCTTCTTGACCGGCCTGTACGGCGTGATCAGGAAGCCGTAGTCATCGATCTTGGCATAGATGCCCAACGAGGCGATCAGACCGATGTTCGTACCCTCCGGCGATTCGATGGGGCAGATTCGGCCGTAGTGCGAAATATGCACGTCACGGACCTCGAAACCGGCGCGCTTGCGATTCAGGCCGCCGGGGCCGAGGGCGGACAGGCGGCGCTCGTGGGTCAACTGGCTCAGTGGGTTAGTCTGATCGACCACCTGCGAAAGCTCGCCACGCCCGAAGAAGAAATCGATACTCGAACTGACCGATTTACTGTTGACCAACTCGGCGATGCGACCCAGCGCATCCGGGTCTTTGAGGCTCATGCGCTCCTGTACGGTTCGCCGGAGCTTCAAGAAGCCCTTGCGGAGTTCATCGCCCGCCAGTTCGTCGATCGTGCGCAGCCGCCGGTTGCCCAAGTGATCGATGTCGTCCACCTCGAACTTCGCGTCGCCGGTCCGCAA
This sequence comes from Planctomycetota bacterium, assembly GCA_022565195.1. The sequence goes on from JADFJZ010000025.1 coordinate 3,547, forward strand.
GAGCAGCAGGTACTTCAGCGAATTCACGAAGTCTTCGACCCGCAGGGTCATGATTTCCTCGTCCACTTGTTGCTCAAACTTGCGGTTCAAGCGGAAGCGTCCCACCTTGCCCAGGCGGTAGCGATTCTCGTCGTAGAACTTCTCGGTGAAGAGCTTCTTGGCCTTGTCGAGATGAGGCGGATTGCCCGGGCGGAGGCGGCCGTAGATCTTCAGTAACGCCTCTTTGTGGTCCCGTGCGCTGTCCGCTGCGATTGTGTTGAGAATGATCGGATCGCTGACTTTGTCGATGATATCGAGTTGCTTGATGCCCAACTCCTTGATCCGATCGACGGCGTCACCCACCTGGCAACCGGCGCGGACGATTTCCTCGCCGCTTTCCTCATCGATGATCGTGGTAACCACGTACATCTCCGGCTTCAGGCTGCCGATCTTGACGATTTTCGTCTTGTGAAATTCGCGGATGATTGCCTCGTCCGTGCCGTACTTTTCGTCCATGGCCCGCAGGAACACCGTCGCGGCGATTTTGCTGGACTGGTCGATCCGCACCGTGAGGATGTCTTTCTTGGTGACGTTGACTTCGATCCAACTGCCGCGTTCGGGGATGATGCGGCAGGCGTGAAGGGCCCGGTCGCCTTCGGCTTGTTCCTTGATAAAGTCCACGCCCGGCGAGCGGTGCAATTGCGACACAATGACGCGCTCGGCGCCGTTGATGATGAACTCCCCGCCGCCGATCATGATCGGCATCTCGCCGAGGTAGATCAAGTCTTCGTGGATCTCGTCCTTGTCCTTGCGGATCAGCCGGGCGTGAATGCGAAACGGCATGCCGTAGGTCAGTCGCAACTGCCGGCACTCGTCCGAGGTGTAGCGTGCCTTACCGAGTTCGTACCCCAGATACTCCAGCTTCATGTTGCCGTCGTAGCTCTCGATGGGGAAGATCTCCTGCAGCAGAGCCTCCAGCCCGATGCGCTGGCGATCGCGCGGGCTGAGCTCGGTCTGTAGAAAGCGCTTGTACGACTCGCGCTGAATCTCAATCAGGTCGGGGATGGGCAGCGTGTCGCCGACTTTCTGGAAACTGCGAATGCTGTCGAATTTGATCATGGATTGGCGTCCTCTCGATTGCCGTCCGTCGTGCGGCCGGGTGCCGCAGCGCAAAGTTTGCCGCGCGCGCACGGCACTGCGGCACACAGGTCCTTGTATTGAGCGATTGGCGATGCCCCGAATCCTGGCAACGCGCACCTCGTCAAGAAACGAAGTCTGGACGCCGCTTGCCGGCGTCGAAATCTCGGGGACCTACCGGTCAGACAGGGCCATCCGTTCGAGCAGCGGTCCCTCGCCCGCACCGCCCGATCCCGCCCTGCAATGACGGGGCTGACGGCGGGATGGCCTGGCACGCATGTCGTCCGCATGCACGACCGCCAACCGCCGTCGTTGAAATCATTTCAATTCGACAACCGCGCCGACCTCTTCGAGTTCCTTCTTGAGTTTCTCGGCTTCATCCTTGGGCAGCCCTTCCTTGATGGCCTTGGGCGCTGCATCGACGAGGTCCTTGGCTTCCTTCAGACCCAGACTGGTCGCCGCGCGCACGAGCTTGATCACAGGAATCTTCTTGTCGCCGTGGTTGACCAGGACGACGTCGAAGGAGTCCTTTTCCTCGGCGGCTTCGCCGCCTTCGGCGCCGGGCATGGGCCCGGCCATGATCACGCCGCCGCCGGCCGGCTCGATGCCATGTACGTCCTTCAGACAGTCCACAACCTGCTGCGCATCCTTGACGCTCAGGTTGACCAGCTTGTCGCACAGTTCGGTCACTTCCTTGCTGAATTCCTTTACAGGGGCTTCCGCAGTGTCTGCCATGATTCTTGCCTTCCTCGTCTCAAAAAGAATCAGTCTGATAGGCGAGATCCCGATGATCTCATTTAAGTCGCAAGCTGCGACCCAATCGGCGACTGACGAATTTGTTCTTCAAATCAGGAGCGTCTCTCTCTGCCCCGCTACGCTGCTTCGTTCTTTTCGATCATCGCCTTCAGGCAACCGGCAATCTTCCCGGCAGGGCTCCCAAGCTGAGCCGCCAGGTTGCTGCCCGGCGAGGACACCAGCATGCCGATCTCGCCCACCAGCTCGGTCTTGCCTTTCATCCGGGACAGCTCTTCGACGGCCAGGAGATCCGGATCGCCCTCCATGATCCCGGTCTTGAGCGTGATCGTCTTGTGGCTCTTGGCCCATTTGGCCAGTTCCTTGGCAATGTCGGTGATCGCCGGCTCGCCATAGACCAGGGCACACGGGCCTGCCAGCGACTTGGCCAGCGGCTCAAGCACGCTGCCGGCCAGAGCCCGTCGGGCAATGCTGTTCTTGACGACCTGCATCCGGATGTTCTGCTTCTTGAGTTCGCCGCGCATCAGGTTCGTGTTTATGGCGTCCAGGCCGCTGATGTCGATGACACAGACGCTGTCGATGCCTTCGTACTGCGTGCGAATCTCGCTGGTCATCAAGTCTTTGACTGGTTTACTCATGGATCGTTTCCTATCAAGCCACCGCGATTGTCACCGACGGCGTCATCGTTCCAGATAAACACACGCGCCGAATGTACTGGCCTTTGGAGGCTGCCGGCTTGAGTTTCTGGACGTGGCTGATGAACGCTTCGATGTTCGATTTCAGATCGTCCACCGAGAAACTCGCTCGACCCACCGCCACGTGCAGATTGCCTCCGGCGTCGTTGCGATATTCGACTTTTCCGGCGGCAAACTCACGGACCGCCACGTCGACGTCTTTGGTCACCGTGCCGGACTTGGGAGAGGGCATCTTGCCCGAAGGGCCCAGGATGCGTCCCAGTTTCCCGACCTTGCCCATCACCGACGGGTGGGCGACGGCGACGTCGAAATCCGTCCAGCCGCCGCTGATCTTCTCAATGAGGTCGGCCACGCCGACTTCGACCGCTCCGGCCGCTTTGGCTTTTTCGGCGTCCTCGTCGGCGCAAAAGGCGATCACTCTCTTGGTCTTGCCGATGCCCTTGGGCAGCGATAACGAGCCGCGCAGAAGTTGATCCGCTTGTTTCGGATCGATGCCCAGGTGCATGACCAACTCGATCGTCTGATCGACGCCCTTGCGTTTCTTCCCGCCCTTGTAGGAGCGGTCCGCCTGCGCACCGGCCATTTCCTGCACCTGAGCGATGCCCTTTTCCAGTTCCACTGGCCCGGAGCTGTCGCCTCGTAGTTTCATTTGCTTTTGATACTTCACACTTCGTCGCGGCATAATTACGCCTCCCACTGTTATGCTGGCCCGTGGTCAGGCCTTACTACCTAGATAGGCGGAGCACTGATCGCGCTCCCCAACTCCCCAACTCCTAAACTCCTAAACTCTCAAACTCACTCCGTCACGTCGATGCCCATCGAACGGGCCGTCCCCATGATGATTTTCGCAGCTTGGTCCAGGCTGTGGGCGTTCAAATCGGCGATCTTTCGTTCCGCGATCTCCCGACAATCCGCCACCGTGACTGTGCCGACTTTCTCTTTGTTGGGCACGCCGCTGCCTTTGGCAATCTGCGCTTTCTCTTTGAGGAGAACTGCCGCCGGCGGGCTCTTGACCTCGAACGTGAAACTCTTGTCCGTGTAGACCGTGATCACAACCGGCACGGTCATGCCGTTGAGGTTGGCGGTCTGGGAATTGAACTGTTGCACGAACTGCCCGATGTTCACGCCGTGCTGGCCCAACGCCGGGCCGATCGGAGGGGCCGGCGTCGCCTGGCCGCCCGGCGCCTGGAGTTTGATCTGTGTTGCTATTTGTTTCGCCATGACTTTTTTCCGCTAGAGCTTCTCCACTTGCCAGTATTCCACTTCCACCGGTGTCGAGCGCCCGAAGATGGTCAGCAGCACCGTGACCATTCCACGGCTTTCATCAACGCTGTCAATCGTACCCTCGAAATTCTCAAAACTGCCTTCGGTGACCTTGGCCAGATCGCCCTTTTTGAAACTCATGCCGGACAGTCCGACGTCCTCTTCGGACTTCAAAGCCACCGCCAGTATGGCGGTGACCTCATGTTCTTCCATTTTGATGGGCTTGCCGTCCGAGCCAATGAAATCGCCGACCCCGGTGGTCTCCTTGATCATGAACCAAATGTCTTCCGGGATCGAGCCATCTTTTTCGGTGGCCATCTCCACGATCACGTAGCCGGGATAGAGCTTGCGGTTGTAAACGCGGGCCTGTCGGCCGCGCATGCGTTTTTCCTTGACCGTCGGCACCAGAATCTGGCCGATCTGGTGCTCCAAGGCTTCGATCTTGACTTTACGCTCCAGTGCCGTGCGGACCTGTTCTTCCTTGTTGGAAGCGACCCGCAGGACATACCAGTCCATCCCTTCGTGGCGGATTGGCTCCGGCTCGGCATCCTCTTCCGCAGCTGGCTCTGCCTCTTCCTCAGAGGAAGCGGCTTCGACCTCGGCGGATTCGGCATCGGAATCCGTGGGGGGTTCCGGTGCCGCTGCGGGGGTCGCATCGGCTGGAACATCCTCATCCACGTTCGCCGGCGCGGGCACCGTGTCCTCTTGATTCGGTACCACGCCCTCGCGGACTTCTTCCGGCTGATCGGTAATGTCGATTGTTTCGTCGGTCACGGTCACTATTCCAATCCCAGCAGTTTCTTAATGGGCAACTGCAGCACGTCCACGGAACTGAAGAACACCATGAAGGCCCCATCGACGACGAACAGAAACATGGCCATCATGAATGTGAATGCCAGCACGACCTTCGTGGACCCGATGACTTCCTTCTTGGTCGACCAACTGACTTTCTTCATTTCGCCTTCGGTGGCGATGAAGAAATCGTTGGTCTTGCGGTTCGATCCGGCGATCCAGAACAGCACCACGCCGAGAACCGCCAGAAAAACCGAAGGCACGCCCAACTCTACCGCGGGGTCGAAACGCCCGAGCTGCCCGTAGAGGTAATGCGCACCGAACACGATTACTGCTCCGGCTCCGATGGCCGTGCCGAGGCGCGTGTAGTAGCCCTGGCCGGGCTTATATACCTCGAAGAATCCGGGTCCGCCCGCAGACGAGGGCGACCTGCGTCCAGCGCCTCCGCGGTCGCCCGACGACGTCGCCACATCATCCGGTGGGCCGCCGTTGCCGTCGCTTCCCGACGTCAGATCTGAGCCGTCGAGATTGGCTTGGTAGATCTCCATGAAGGGATTAAAATCCCATTGATAATGGCTGCCCTCGCGCTTGTAGCCTGGCATGGGTATTTGGATGGTGGGATCGTCTATCCGCGGGTCGGTATGACTCGACGCGAATATGATCTTCTTGCCGTCAGGCCGGATAATGTAATTCGCTCCAGGATACTTCTTCGGTCCGCGCTCAACGAATCTCTTAAGGTAATCCAGGTTCCATT
>JADFJZ010000437.1 GCA_022565195.1 Planctomycetota bacterium
CGCCCATGTAGCGGAGGAGTTCTTCCGGCGTGCAGTCTTTGAAGCGCTCGATGTAGGCGTCGATTTCGTTTGCTTCTTCGGGGCTCATGATCGATCCCGTCCTTTCAAGAAGCGCTCCAGGGCTGCGATGTGGACCTGGTCCTTGTCCCGGCCGGCGGCCTTCTTCAATTCCAGCAAGTCCTCGGCGGCGGCCACACAGACCTCTCGCCCTTGGATCGAAATAGTCCGCCGGCGAGCGAAGCAAGTCTCGAAGTCGATCGGATGGTAGATCATGACATCCACGACATCTCTCGGACTATCCGCTTTTACGAAGCTAAAGACCTTCATGTTCTTCTCTTCATACCACACGCGCCTCTTGTCCGGGTCTTTGAGTTCGTTGGGATCGACCGGGGCCATCGGCTGATAGCCCAGTTTGCCCAGAGCTGTGATAAGCAGGCCCAGGTTGTCGCTGCTTAGATCGGGCAGAATGTCGAGATCGAAGGTCGCGCTCGGATAGCCGTGCATGCCGACAGCCACCCCGCCAATAACGAGGAAGCGGACGCCGGCGGCGGAGAGTTCAATTAGCTCATTTTCATACATGGCGCGCCCATCTGTCATTGCGGGCGTGTTGCTTGCCACCCGTGAAGAGCAAGTTGAGCATACCCGCAGCGAGCGGAGGCATCAAGAATGGCGCGACACGATCACGCGCCGAACGTTCGGATCGCCTCGGCGACGCGGGTGACTTGGGGTTCGGTCATGTCGGGGAACATGGGCAGGCTGAGCTGGCGCCGGGCGAGGGCTTCCGCTTCGGGGAACGTGCCCTTGCGGTAGCCTAAGTGTGCATAGGCCGGCTGCAAGTGGATCGGCTTGGGATAATGTACGCCGCTCTGGATGTGGTGTTCGTTCAAATGAGCGCGCAGGGCATCGCGCTCGTGGTGCTGCGCGGCGTAGATGTGCCAGACCGGCTCGGCCCACTCAGTCGGCGTCGGCAGGATGAGGCCGCTCACGTCCCGCAACTGTTGCTCATACCACCCGGCCACGCGGCGGCGGTGGTCGTTCCATTGGTCGAGGCGCCGGAGCTTGACGTTCAAGACGGCGGCCTGAATGCCGTCCATGCGGAAGTTGAAACCGAGTTCGGCATGGTTGTGTCGCCCCTGTTGGGCGTGGTCGCGCAGGGCGCGGGCCCGGTCGGCCCACTCGGCGTTGTCGGTCACCACGGCGCCGGCTTCGCCGAAGGCGCCGAGGTTCTTGCCGGGATAGAAACTGAACGCGGCGACGTCGCCCAGACTGCCGCAGGTGCGGCGCTGGTAGCGGGCGCCGTGGGCCTGGGCGGCGTCTTCGATGACGGCCAAGTTGAACTCCCGCGCGAGCTTCACAATCGGCTCCATGTCGGCGGGATGGCCATAGAGGTGTACCGGCATGACGGCTTTCGTCTTGGCCGTGATGGCCTGCTCGATTTGCGCCGCATCGAGGCAGTAAGTCTGAGCGTCGATATCGACGAACACCGGCACAGCGCCAATGTAGCTGATGGCCCAACAAGTGGAGATCCAAGTGAACGGCGTGGTGATGACTTCATCGCCGGGCTGCACGCCGGCGCAGATCAGCGCGAGGTGCACCGCACTGGTGCCGGAGTTCAGCCCCACACAGTGCCCGGCGCCGCAGTAGTCGGCGAAGGCCCGCTCGAACTGCTCGACCGCCGGGCCCAGTGCGAAGGCGTGTGAATCGATCACGCTGTCAATCTCACGCCGGATGTCCGCCATCAGCGGGGCGTGCATGGTTTTCAAATCGAGGAACGGGACGGGTTCAGCGGCGATGGTGGTGGATTGCATTGGGCTACTCCAGTTCGTGGTCTTCGAGTGGGCGGATGACCCGCGCGGGCGTGCCGGCCACCAGGGTGCGCGGCGGCACATCGCGGGTCACGACCGCGCCGGCGGCGACCAATGCTTCCTCGCCAATAGTCACGCCGGCCAGGATGGTGGCGCTGGTGCCGATGGTCGCGCGGCGGCGGACGCGCGTGGGCGTGCAGGTCCACTCGCCGTCGCGCTTGGGCGTGCCGTCGCGGTTGGTGGCCCGCGGCTTGAGGTCGTTGATGAACATCACGCCGTGCGAAACAAACACTTCATCTTCGATGGTCACGCCTTCGCAGACGAAGCTGTGGCTTTGGATCTTGCAGCGCGCCCCGATGACGGCGTTCTTTTGAATCTCGACGAACGTGCCGATCAGCGTGTCGTCGCCGATTTTGCAGCCGAAGAGATTGCAA
>JADFJZ010000438.1 GCA_022565195.1 Planctomycetota bacterium
CCTTGTCAAAATCCCTTGAAGCCGGATTCGCCGTTGTTACGCTATTACGGAATATGCCCGCGCCGGAGTGCGGCGCGGGCGCGATGACGCACACTTGGACTTCGGGATCGGACTCAGATCCGACCGGCGAAGCATGGCGCGGGCCGGCGGCTGGGGTGCCGAGAGCGGGAACCGATCCCGAGTCAAGATCATAAGAGGAACTCCATGACTGATACACGGGCGAAGAGCGTGAGCGGACCCCCCGTAGCGAGTGGAAACGGCTCCCTCGAATTCGAAAGACCGTTGGCGCGGATCGAACACGAGTTGGGCAAAATCGAGGCGCTGCAGGTCGAATCCCCGCGCGATCTGTCGGCGGAGATCAAGAACCTGCGAACCTCCCTCAGGAACATGACCCGCCAGACGTACTCGCGCCTGTCGGCCTGGGAAACCGTGCAAGTGGCGCGGCACCCGAATCGCCCGATTCTGCCGGACTACCTGCGCCTGCTGGCCCGGGACTACGTCGAGCTGCACGGCGATCGCACGTGCGGGGATGACCGGGCGATCATGACCGGCTTCGCGCGCATCGGCGGCCACAAGGTCATGCTCATCGGACAAAACAAGGGCAGGGATACGAAAGAGAAGATCGCCTGCAATTTCGGATGCGCCCACCCGGAAGGCTATCGCAAAGCCCTCGCCAAGATGAAATTGGCGGAGAAGTACGGCTTGCCCGTGGTCTGTTTGATTGACACTCAGGGCGCCTATCCGGGCATTGGCAGCGAAGAGCGCGGCATCGCCCAGGCCATCGCCATGAACTTGATGGAGATGTCTCGCCTGCGGGTGCCCATCGTGTGCGTGGTCATCGGCGAGGGCGGCAGCGGTGGCGCATTGGGCCTGGGCGTGGGCGATCGCGTGGCCATGCTGCAGTACGCCTTTTACTCGGTGATCTCGCCGGAAGGCTGCGCCGCGATTCTGTTCAAGACCGGCGATCAAGCCCGCCGGGCGGCTGAATTGCTGCACCTCACCGCCAAGGATCTGAAAAAACTAGACTTGATAGACGACATCATCTCCGAACCGATGGGCGGGGCTCACCGGCATCCCGAGGTCGCTATTCAGAACGTCGAAACGTATATCAGCCAGACACTCCGGGAGATCAAGCGCGTGCGCATCGAGACGCTGCTCAAGCGCCGCTACACTCGACTGCGCGAGCTGGGCAGATTCTTCGAGACAGATGCGGGGACCGGAAAGAACCGCCCATCAAGCCGGCGAAAAACCCGCGCGGCGGGCTGTCCGGCCCGCGCGGCGGGCGCCGACCGAAGACTGGGGCAGCGCACCGTCGCAACGAGAACGCAAAGCAACGCTGCAACTGTTTGACGGATCGCCATGCTCAAGACACACATGCTGGCCAACTCAACTGAAGGTCGTCCGATCCACGCTTATGAACTGGAAAACGAATCGCCGGCGATGCTGATCGTCGGGGGGATGCACGGCGATGAACCGCAGAGCGCGTTCGTGGCCGACCGCATCGTGGAACTGTTACAAACGCGCATCGGCGACATGATGAACGAGCATATCATCGTCGTGCCCCGACTCAACCCCGAAGGACTGGAGCGCGGCTCGCGCAAAAACAGTCGCGATGTGGACATCAATCGCAACTTCCCGACGGCCAACTGGTCCCAAAATGAGCCGGGCGACGCATACTACGGCGGATCGAGCGCGGGCAGCGAACCGGAGACCCAGTTGATCCTGGAGTTGATCCGGCAACACGGCCCGCGACGCATTCTGACGATCCACTGCATCGACGACGAACGGCAATGTGTCAACTTTGACGGTCCGGCTGAGGAGCTGGCCCGCGCCATGGCCAAGGAGAACGGCTACGAGGTGCGGTCGGACATCGGACACGCCACGCCCGGCAGCCTGGGCACCTGGGCCGGCTATGAGCGCCAGATCCCCACGGTCACACTGGAACTGCCCGCCAACGAAACGGATGAGAAATGCTGGCAGGACAACCGCGACGCCGTCATGAGTTTCATCCAGGCAGCCATCGAGTGACGGACTTGCCCGCCTGCGCTCGAACCCTGGGTGCCCACACACTTGACCCGTGCTTCTCAAGCCAATTTGGCCACGAAGACACAAAGGCACAAAGGCAAAGAAATCATGTCTTTTGTTCCTCTGTCAAAAGCAAACACTCTGTAACAAACAGCATTCATACATCATTGGCTGATATCGTGGTGACGAGTACGTCTATTGCTT
>JADFJZ010000439.1 GCA_022565195.1 Planctomycetota bacterium
GGCTACGGACCGCTGCCGCTGGCGATTCACATACGGTCCGGACCCTGAAGGGCCCGGCTCGAGGAAGGCCAAGACCGGATGCCTTGCTACACTAACACACGGCCGACGAGACGTCGGCCGGCCACGTTCAGACGTACAGTTTGCCTTTCATCACGGTGATGCACTGGCCGCCGATGCGGACGCGGTAGCCGGTGCCCTCTTCGCGCACGACGACGACCCGGATCAGACCCGCGCGGCCGGAACTGTGCGACTGCGTGCAAGTGAGCGCCGACATGTCTCGAAGCGTGGGTACCACACCGCTGCTCACCAGATACGCAGCGAGCGGGCCGTGGACGCTGCCGGTGACGGGGTCCTCGTCGATGCCCACTGCCGGCGCGAAGAAGCGCGACTGCACGTCGATCGACGGCGTCAACGTCTGCGTGCTGGCCAGGCACCAGCCGCGGACGCGCTGCTGCCGGCTGAACTTGGCCAGCTCCTTGGGGTCAGGATTGGCGGCCAGCAACACTTGCACCGACGTGACGAACACGAGCACGTCGTCGTCCTGCGTTTGCATGGCGGGCATGTTCATGTCGAACTGATCCGGCGGGACATCGAGCATGTGGCCCCACAGTTTCGGGGCGCACTGCTTCTTGGTGAGTCGCGGCGTCGACAGATCCAGCCAGACGAGAAATGATTCGCCTTCCTGTTTGTCTTGCTTCTCGCAACGAACGGTCAGGATCGCTTTCGCGGTTTGGATCGGCAGCATCGTGCCTTTGTCGTCGGGCAGATTGATGTACTTGCCCGATTCGACCAGTGCGTGAACGGCGGCGAGGGTGGCGTGGCCGCACATTTCCACCTCCGTGGTCGGCGTGAACCAGCGGAGCGCGATCGGGGCGTCGGGCGTGGAGGAGCGGGTCACGAAGGCTGTTTCACTGAGATTGAATTCGCGGGCGATGGCGCGCATGTGGTCGTCCGTCAGGCCGTCGGCGTCGAGAACGACGGCTGCGGGATTGCCCGAGTAGCGCTCGGCGGTAAAGGCGTCGATAATGTAGTAGCTCAATTCGCGCATGGTAGCCTCAGACTCAGGATCAGCTCGGCGACGCTTCGGCGAGCAGCGCTGCACATCATAGACGAGGACCGCGGACCTGCCCACCGCGCTTTCGGGGGCCCTGCTCTTGACGAACCGGGGGATTTGCGGGATCATCGTCTAAAGGGCTCTTGCTGTTCTGGAGGCTCCCCGATGTACCCGTCCGACCGTGCCGACAAGATCGTCGGCGATGCCATCACTTTTGACGATGTCCTGTTGGTTCCGCGGCGCTCCGCCGTCATGCCGCGTGACGTGAATGTCGGCACGCAACTCACGCGGAACATCACCATCAACATTCCGTTGCTCTCTGCGCCGATGGATACAGTGACTGAATCGCAGCTTGCGATTGCGCTGGCCCAGGAGGGCGGCATCGGGATTATCCACCGCAACATGTCCATCGACGCGCAATGCCGTGAAGTACACAAGGTCAAGCGCTCGGAGAGCGGGGTGATTCTGGACCCCGTCACGATGCACCCCAACGACTCCGTGGCGAGTGCCCTGGAGCGGATGCGTCTGCATAACATTTCCGGCGTGCCGATCGTGGCCGACGGCAACAAGCTCGTGGGCATATTGACGGGCCGGGATTTGAAGTTCCTCGACTCCCAGGAGATGCGCATCGAGGAAGTGATGACCCGTGAGAATCTGATCACCGCCAAGCCGAACACGACACTGGACGAGGCCCGCAAGATTATCAGCAAAGCCAAGGTGAAGAAGCTCCTCTTGGTCGATAAAGACAACACGCTGACGGGCATGATTACGATGCGTGATATCGAACGTCTGCGCGAGTTCCCGCACACCACCAAGGATATGCGGGGCCGGCTGCGTGTTGGCGCGGCTGTGGGCGTTCGAGATGAAGAGCGCATTGAGGCGTTGATTCGCGAGGGCGTGGACATCATTTGCATCGACAGCGCCCACGGCCACAGCGACAATGTCATCGACACGGTAAGGGCGGTTCGGAAGCGCTACGACATCGACATCATCGCGGGAAACATCGCCACGGGCGAGGCGGCGGCGGACTTGATCGAACAGGGCGTGGATGCCGTGAAGGTCGGCGTCGGGCCAGGATCGATCTGCACGACGCGCATCGTCACCGGCGTCGGCGTGCCGCAAATCACCGCGATTTCCAACGTGGCGGCCGTTGCGAAGGACGCGGGCATCCCCGTG
>JADFJZ010000026.1 GCA_022565195.1 Planctomycetota bacterium
CCATGCTCGATCATATCCGTGCATCCAAGCCGTAACCGCGCTGCCATCGGCACGGCAGAGGGTAGCCAAGGAACCGGCCCGTGGCCGTCCCGCCCTGGGCGCCACTCAACGCCGTAAACTACCTGGCGGGCTTTTGATGGTTCTGATCAATGAGAAACGCTCCTTTTTGCCGATTTGCGCTTGCGTAAGACCTTGCCCAAACCGAAAGGAGCGTTCTCATGATCATGGCCAAGGAAGGCCGTCTTTGCAAGCGTTATCGTCAAGATTGGCCCGGATTCCTCAGACGCACTGTTCCCGACGTCATTTGGCAAAAGCTCAACCAGAATGCGCCCCGCAGGCCTGGCGAACGATTCGACTGACGATCGAACAGCTTCGCGGGCGCCGGCGAATGAAGCCTTTTGCGGTGCAGCTTCGCGGGGCACTGCGGGATTCTTACGAGCGACGCCGTTCGAAACGGGCGCGAGATTGGCCTCACAAGAAAAACGAGTCCCCCCCCCAGCCCTCCGATATTGCGCAGCCTCAGCATGGTGGAGAAGCAGCAAATACAGACACTAGAAGCGACACAACGGGCAGCCGCTGCTTAACGGCGTTGAGTGGCACTCCGGCGGAACCCCGCGTTTGCGCTTGGGGCTGTGACGGGGTCGGACCCCGCGGCGTGGTAGGATGGCGCCGCTGCGAGCGACCCGTTCAGATGCACTCAGCTTAGGCGAAGAGGAAGTACACGATCCACAGAGTCAAGGCGACGACCCACATGCCGATGACGATGGCGGCCCACAGTGCCAGTGAGGTTCGGAGAACGTCGCGGAGGTCCGGCGTCTTGATCGTTCGGTAGACCACGCTGATGCTCAGGCAGATCGGCAGAAGCAGCGCCGCACGTTGAAGGCCCGACAGAGGGATCGGATCCAGAAAGAGTGTCGCTAGTGCAAACGTCAAGTCGACCCACCGCCCTTCGGAGGACCCGTGCGTCGGGCTGTGCCGGAGGTGGCCGAGGTCGCCAGAGCAAGACCTTCCGCCCGGACCAAGGCGTCGAGGATGATCAGCAAGTTCAGCAGGCCGGCCACGCCTGTATAAACGCTGGCGATGTCACCCGAAGGCCAGGAGAGATACGACGCCCGCTCCGCAGCGCGGACGCCCACGGCGTGCGTCGCCACCGCGTACCCGCCGTTCATAATCTGGGCAAAGAACCACCACGATCGGCCTCTGGCCCTCTGCTGCTGTGTGGTCGATTGCTGCTGAACCGGCTTGTAGGGATCGACGCACTTCACGCCTCCGACGGCCACGCCCGTCCAGAACGTGAGCGTGATCACTACGAGAAAGATCACGCCGCGCACCTTATGGCCCAGGAAGATATGGCCCAACCCGGGGATCAGCCAAGCCAGAATGGCAGCGATCGGAGCCCGCAAGAATGAATTGCCCAACGGCGCATTGCTCATCAAACTCAACCCATGCTCGAACAGGGACCATTCGGATCGCCACACCGCCCGCAGCCGCCCGCATCAGCGGGCGGCACGCTGCCGCTCTGCGGCGCCGCAAACACACTGAAGAGCCGTTCGTGATCCGTCCCGCCGCATTGCGGGCACGCCTGCACTCGTTCGTCGGCGGTGCTCCGCACCAGCGCCTCAAAGCGGTGTTCGCATTGGCAGCAGCAGTATTCGTAGATCGGCATCGTGTGCGGCCCTGGAGTCGAACGATTGCAAAGCCTTAACATAGCGTGAACGGCAAGCCATTTCAACGTGCGGGTTTCGATGAACGAAGAGGTTGAATTGGCCCCGATATTGAAGTATGGTTTGGCTTGGCGGTGTGGTGTCATTCATTGGCTTGCAGTACAAAAGGGGTACGATTATGCAAAACTCGCTCAAACTCTCGATTCTGGTGTGTGGGTCCATCTTGATCAGTGGGTGTGCCGGCATCCGGGGCCGATGGGAGGCCACCGGCAAGATCAGGCCGGCCGACGCTGTGGGTGAATTCAGTGTCGGCGACGCGACCTTCAACTATGACGGCACATATGAGGCCACGATGACGTACGGCGGCAACGAGCGCAAGTCGACCGGCACGTATACGTACGCCTGGAACAATCTGACACTGACACCCGATGGCGGCGGCGCGGCGCGGGAGTATGACGTAAAGATCGCCCTGATCGGCGGGACGATGGACATCGAGTACGAACGCGAGGATGAGCGGGACATCCACGTGGAGATGAAACGCGCGGGCTGCGCCAAAGACTGCGATAAGAAATGCTGCAAGCCGTCCTGATTTCTGAGCGAGCGCAAACGACTCGAGCGGGCGCGTCGAACAGACGTGCCTGCTTTTTTATTAGGTAGCATGACAGCAGTGATTCGCGAACAATTTGACGGACTGCTCAATTTCCGCAAACCAACCGGCATCACGTCGGCCAAGGCGCTTTACAAGGTGCGCGCCGTGACGCACATCCGCAAGAGCGGCCACGCCGGCACGCTGGATCCGGCAGCGGACGGAGTGCTGCTGTTGTGCATGGGAAAGGGCACCAAGCGCGTCGAGCGACTCATGAATCTGCCCAAGGTTTATCACGCGATCGGGCGGCTGGACGTCACCAGCCACAGCTTCGACTCCGACTCGCCCCACGAAGCAGTCGAGATACGGGAAATACCCTCACAGGACGAAGTCGTACAGGCCGCCGCTCATTTGCAGAGCGTCGGCGAGCAGATTCCACCCGCTGTCTCGGCGGTCAAGGTGGCCGGCGTCCGCTCGTACGAGTTGGCGCGCCGGGGCCAGTCCGTGACGCTCAAGCCGAGAGCGGTTCGGATCGACCGCCTCGAAATCCTGCGCTACGAATGGCCTGAGATCGAGTTCGAGGTCACCTGCGGGCGGGGCACGTACATTCGGGCGATCATTCGCGATCTCGGCAACGCCCTCGGTATCGGCGGATGCCTCACGCAACTCACACGGACAGCCGTCGGGCCATTCACAATTGAAGAGGGCACGTCACTCGAAGAGCTCCAGCAGGGCTTGTTTGAACAACGACGGATTACGCTGGACCAACTCGATCACTTGCTTGACGAATACGCCCCCCATTCCGCACCGGAGGCCTGACTTGGTTCGCCGTGACGATGCCGATACAATGCAATCGATGTTCAATCGATCGCTCACCGACCGCCTGATGCTGCTCGCGACCAAGGTTCATTGCCGGCGCCTGCTGAAGCGCTTCCACGCTGCAACGCAGGACGCGACCCGCGTGCAGGAGCGGGTCTTGCTGGCGAAGATCCGGCGCAACGCCGACAGCGCCTACGGCAGAGAACACCGTTTTGACCAAATCCGGAGCTACGCCGACTTCACGAAACATGTGCCGTTGCAGACCTACGAAGATTTTGAGCCGTACATCGCCCGCCTTCGCCGGGGCGAGCACGATGCGCTCTTCGGCAGCGGGCAAAAGGTCCGCATGTTCGCTCTCACCAGCGGTACGACCGGCAAACCGAAGTACATCCCGGTGACGGATCAATTCCTCAAGGAGTTCCGCGACGGCTGGAATGCGTTCGGCATGAGGGCGCTGATGGATCACGAGGACACGTTGCTCCGGCCCATCGTGCAGATCACCTCGCGCATGGACGAGACGCACACCGAAGCCGGTATTCCCTGCGGTGCGATCGCCGGCCTGATGGCCGCCTCACAGGGCCGTCTGGCGCGCAAGTATTACCTCACGCCGTTATGCGTTGCACACATTGATGATTCCCTGGCCCGCTACTATACGATCATGCGTTTGTCCGTGCCGGTGGAGAACGTCGGCTTCATGGTCACAGCCAACCCAGCCACACCGCTGCGGCTGGCCAAGACGGCTGCCCAGTATTCCGAAGCGTTGATACGCGACATCCATGACGGCACGCTGTGGGGGGAACTTCAAGTGCCCGACGAAGTGCGCCACCAATTGGCGCCGCGGCTGATGGCCGAGCCGGCCCGGGCGGCTGTGCTGCAAAAGCTCCTCGAGCAACACGGCGAGTTGCTGCCCAAGCACTTTTGGAAACTCGGGTTCATGTGCAATTGGACCGGCGGTACGCTGGGATTGTTTCTGAACGAGTTCCCGCATTACTTCGGCGATACGCCGGTTCGCGACATCGGGTTGCTGGCCAGCGAAGGTAGAATGTCCATCACCATGCAGGACGGCACGTCGGCCGGCATCCTCGACGTCACCAGCAATTTCTACGAATTCATACCGGCGCAGCAGATTGACAAGTCGGATCCCGATTGCCTGCGAAGCCATGAAGTGGAAGTCGGACGGGATTACTTCATTGTGCTGACCAACTCTGCAGGCCTGTATCGCTACTCGATCGGTGATCAGATTCGTGTCGTCGGGTTTGAAGGGCAGGCGCCGATCATCGAGTTCCTGAACAAAGGCGAGCACATCTGCTCGCTGACCGGCGAGAAGCTGAGCGAGTATCAAGCGGTGACAGCAATCAATCAGGCTGCGGCGTCGGCCGGGCTCAGGATCGGGAACTACGTGCTCTCGCCGCAGTGGGACGATCCGCCGTACTACCGCCTGCACATCGAAACCGCGGCTGCAACCCCCCAGCGGGCGTGGTCCGCTCCGCACTCGGCGCTCAACCCGCCAGCGGGCGTGGTCCGCCGATTCAGTCAGGCGGCGGATCGGCAACTGTGTCAGCTCAACGTGGAATACGACTCCAAGCAGAAAAGCCTGCGGCTCGGGCGGCTGCGAATCAACCTGTTGCCCGAGGGGTTTTTGGAGGCGCGCGATCAGGCGCTGAGCACGCGGTACCGCCGAAACAACGAGCAATACAAGCACAAATTCCTGTTGACCCAGCCGGGGGAAGATCGCGATTTTCCGATCGTAGGGATTGCCGGTCGAAAACCCGATACGCCGGCTCCTGCCGGCTCAAATGGTGCCGGGGTGCCACAGGCGGCTTGCCCGCCAGTGCGTCACAAGCAGCCTGCGAGCACTGGCAGATCCCGGCGCGCCGGGACCAGTGGCACCTCGCTCTCAGGCCGCAAGACACGGAGTTCGGAATGAAGGATAAAGTGATTGTGATCACCGGCGCCAGCCGAGGCATCGGACAGTCGATGGCATTGACCTTGGCGCGAGCCGGGGCGCAGATCGTGGCGGTCGCCCGTTCCGAGGATGGGCTGGCCGAGACACAATCCCTGATCAAGAGCGAGGGCGGACAATGCCATACAGTGTCGGCCGACCTCAGCTCATTTGACGCCGTTTCTGAGTTGATTGCTTCGACCCGCAGCGACTTCGGCCGGGTGGACGTGTTGATCAACAACGCTGGCGCGGCGCCGGTCCTGAACATGCAGGATTGCGATGTGGCTGTCTTCGACCGCATGATGGCGATCAACTGTCACGCGGTGTTCTATGCCTGCCGTGCGGTTTGGCCGATCTTCATCGAGCAGGGCGGTGGGCGCATCGTCAACATTTCATCGGTCGCCGCAGTCGATCCTTTCCGGGGTTTTCAGGCCTACGGTGCGAGCAAGGCCTGGGTCAGCACGTTCACCAAAGCGCTGGCCGAGGAGGGCCGAGAACACAACATACTGGTTCACGCCGTCGCGCCCGGGGCGGTCGATACGCGGATGCTTCGAGACAACTTCCCGGACTTCCCCGCCGATCAATGCCTGCCGCCGTCGGAAATAGCGAGTGCGGTCGAGTGGATTCTGGACGATCGCAGCCGCCACGCCAGCGGCTCAGTCGTCTACGTTAAGAAGAGTTGAAGAGTTGAAGAGTTGGGGAGTTGGGGAGTTGAGGAGTTGAGGAGTTGAGGAGCGTCCATCCCTAACTCTTAAACTCCTCAACTCCTAAACTCCTGAACTCTCTTACTTTGCTCGCTCGTCGGAGATGACTTCGCCGTCGCGAAGTGTCAGGATCCGATCACAGCGGGCGGCGACATCGGGCTCGTGAGTGACCATGAGGATGGTCTTGCCATCCTGATGAAGTTGATCGAAAATGCCGAGTATCATTTGCCCCGTGGCGGTGTCCAGATTGCCCGTGGGCTCGTCCGCCAGCACGATGATCGGATCATTGATCAGTGCCCGGGCGATGGCCACACGCTGCTGCTGCCCGCCGGAGAGTTCATTGGGTCGGTGATGGCTCCGATCAGACAAATCCACCAGTTCAATCAATTCTCGTGCTTTCGCCTCGCGCTCCTTCGAGAGCAGGCCCTGATAGAACAGCGGCACCTCTACATTCTCAAGCAGCGTCAGTTGCGGAATCAGATTGAAGCTCTGAAACACAAAGCCGATGTACTTGCAGCGAATTTCGGATAGCTCATCATCATTGTACTTCGCGACATCCTCATTGTTGAGGAAGTAGCGCCCCGAGGTCGGCCGATCGAGGCAGCCGAGCAGGTTCAGCAAGGTGCTCTTGCCGGATCCGCTGGCGCCGCAAATGGCGACGTATTCGCCCCTGCCGAAACTGATGCTGACGCCGCGGAGCGCATGCACCTCCACGTCACCACCCGGCACGCAGTAGATCTTCGTCAGCGACTCCACGCGGGCAACGGAATCGGCAAAGGTTGATGATGTGCTGTCACGCACTGTGGTTGGTTCGTCCGCAAGTCGTGTCATGGGATACATGGCGAGGAGACCGCGCGACTCAGTTCGAGACATCGCGTGAGTCGTTGCGTTAGCCCCGTTTGCCTCCGCCTCTTGGGCGCCCCTTACCGCCGCCGCCGCCGCGAGGCCGTTTGCCCATCCCTTTCGTGCTGCCTCCGGTGCGTTTCCCGCCCCCGCGACCCATGCGCGGCTTCCGCTGCGCGGCCTCGGTGCCCGGCATGGGGCCGCCGGGCATCCAGTCCTGCGGCGGTTCCACTTCCGGAAGGCGCGTTTTCATCAAGTCACTCACCGCCAGCAAAACCTCCTGGCCCGGTTCCAGACCGGACTTGATCTCCACGAATTCATCGCTGGCCAGTCCGAGTTGCACCTCGATCGGTTCTGCGTCATCTTTGTGGCCCACAAAAACGAAGCTCTTGTGTACCTTGGAATAGATCGATTGGACCGGAACCGCGACCACGTCGGTCAATTCCGAAACGAGGATCTCCACCCTGGCGGTCACGCCCGGCTTGAGTAGCGGGTCACTCTCGTTGATCGTGATTTCAGTCTCATACTCCTTCAGTTCGGGGTTCAACCAGCGATTCTGCGAATCCGCCAGCACGGCGATCTTGGTAATCCGGCCGGTGTACTTGCGGTCACTGATGCCCTCCACTTCGATGATTGCTTCCTGATCGAGTCGGATCTTGTCGGTCTGGGCCTCGTGGATCCGCACGACGACCTTCATCTCTGAAGTGTCGGGCAACTGCATAATGGTCTGTCGCTCGAAGACCTCCGCGCCCTCCTTGATTTGATCATCTCTGCCCATCCAGCGAGAGCTGCCGCCGCCGTACACGACCAAACCGTCCGCCGGAGCGAAAATCTTGGTCTTGGCCATTTTGTCTTCGAGCTTTTGGAGACGTTGGTGCTTCAGAGCGAGTTCGTCCTTTCGAGCCTGCACGGCGACCTGCTTCTCGCTGAGCTTGTTATCCGCCTCTTGCTTGACCCGTCCGAGTTCCTTCTCAGCCTCGCTGACATCCGACGTTTTCTGCGCCAGGTCTTTGACGTGCGTGTATTTCTCGAGGATCTCCAGGTCGCGTTTGGACTTTTGGAGTGCCACTTTGGCCCCGTATTCATCAAACTCATTCCCATCGTATTCTGTCTTGGTGATGAATTTCTTCTTGTAGAGAGTTTTGGCATACTCGAAGTCGGTCTGGAAGCGCTCGTATTTCTTCTCGTTGGATTCAATGAGAAACTCGGCATCCTGCTTCTGTTTGGGCCACTCGCCCAATTCGTACTTCTCCAGTTCGAGCTTCGCCAATCGGAGTTTCAATTCGCCCTTGCGGATATTGCTTTCGTTTTGCCCCTTGAGGATTTCCAATTGCCGCTCAGCCGACTCAAAGGTAGCCTCGGCAGCGGCGACTTGAATCTTCTCGCCCTGCACGCGCTCTTCGATTTCATCGCTGGCCAGCTCGACGAGCAATTCACCTTTCTTGACGCTGCTGCCTTCGGGTACCAGAGAAATGATCGTTGAGCGCCCACTGACCTCAGATTTGATGTCGATCGAGCTGGAAGCCTTGAGTTCACCCTTCTCTTGCAGGATGACCTTAAAGTTCTTGCGAACCGCCGTAAACGTATCCCTCGGTCCCGTGTCTTGGCTGCCGGCGAAGCTGGAGACGCCCCACCACGTCGACAGCCCGGCCAACGGGATCGCAACCATCAGTATTAGCGCTCTCATTACGGATGTCCTTTCATCTCGAAGAGACCGAGGATCGCCGGCTTTTTCCAACCGCGGGTGTCAGAAAATGGCTCGATCCGACATAAGTCCAACGACAACATATTGTAACGGCTTGCGGCCTACGGAACGACCAAAAATAATACCGCACCTTCCTTCGGCTCGCAGGCTCAATAGTTGCAAGGACTTGCGATCCCTGAGCTGCGTCATCAGTCCAACCACCGGCCGTCCTCGCCGACGCGAAGAGTGCCCGTTGCCAGTCGAAACGCCAAAATGGCACGTCTGTATCCGGAGACGGCGCGGTCGTACTCATTGCGCGCCCGCAGCAGATCGTCGTTGGCATCGACGATCGCCCGATTGCCGATCTGGCCCCTCTCGAACCGGATGTTGGCGGCCTCCAATTGGAGTTCATTGCTCCTGGTATTCTGCAATTGAATCTCGATAGTGAATTTCGTTCGATCGATTTGACGCAGGGCGCCACGGACATCCAATCGCACACGATCGAGCGCCTCGTCATATCTGCGCTCCGCGCGCCTCAGAGAGATAATCGAAGAACGGTAAGTGTTGCGCTCGACCTTGCGATCCAGCGGGATCTCCAGATCAACACCCAGGTCCCAGGTCTCATCGTCC
>JADFJZ010000440.1 GCA_022565195.1 Planctomycetota bacterium
CCACTCATCGATCGCATCGACATTCATATTGAGGTCCCGGTCGTGCCCTATCGCGAGCTGCGCAGCAGCCAGGACGGCACGAGCAGCACCGACATGCGGCAGAAAGTGCTCGACGCCCGCGAGCGGCAACGGCGGCGGTTTGATTCGAAGAAACTGATGCTGAACAATCAAATGACCGGCAGGGAGATTCGCAAGCACTGCAAGCTGGACGCCGACTGCGAGGGCCTGCTGCGCCAAGCCATGACCCAGCTCGGCCTGTCGGCCCGCGCCCACGACAAGATCCTCCGCGTCTCGCGCACCATCGCCGACCTCGACGCCTCAGAGCCCATCCAGCCGCAGCACATCACCGAGGCCATCCACTACCGCCGCCTCGACCGCCAACTATGAATCGACGATTGAAGTTTAGCGGCGACCCGCAGGGGAGCTGTCCAGAGTCCGATTTGCCCCGAGCGGCCCAATCCGCTATGCTTTGCGAACTGTCGCTCGCGAGGCCCTCGGCGCGAGGCAAACCCAACGCAAACATGAAAGGACAACCCATGACTCGTTTATGCTCATTCTTGCTCGCTCTATCGTTCGTTCCCGGTTTGTTGGCCCAGGAATCCACCACAAAGCCGGCGGAATCGGCTCCGCAGGCGGACGCCCTGCACCCGCACTACAAGATGGAGACCACGCTGGGTGACATCGTCCTCCGGCTCGATGCCGAAAAGGCCCCCATCAGCGTGCTCAATTTCCACAAGTATGTCACCAGCGGCTATTACAACGGCACGATTTTCCACCGCGTGATGAGCACTTTTATGATCCAGGGCGGTGGATTCACGGCCGAAATGGACAAGAAAACTGACGGCCTGCTCCCCGCGATCAAGAACGAATGGCGGAACGGGCTCAAGAACGACAAAGGGACGATCTCGATGGCACGGCTGGGCCCGGACTCCGCGACTTCGCAGTTCTTCATAAACGTTGTGGATAACAGCCGACTGGATCAACCACAACGCGACGGCGCTGCCTATGCCGTCTTCGGGAAGGTCGTCGAAGGCATGGATACCGTCGAGAAAATTAGGACCACTGAGGTTGAAAAGCACCCTAAGTATCCGTCTCGTAAACCGGTGACGCCGGTAGAAACGGTCCTCATTAAGTCGGTCGCGCTGATCAGCGAGTTCGATCCGGCAAAGGTCGAAGAGGCCATGAAGAAGGCTGAAGAAGAAAAGAAGGCATTACCGGAGAAACAAATGCAGGACATCATCGCCAAGGCAGAACAAGAGACCGGCCGGAAGTTTGAGACAACCGAGTCGGGCTTGAAATCGATCGTGCTCACGGAAGGGACCGGCGACACTTCGCCCGCCGCCACCGACACCGTGGAGGTTCATTACACTGGCTGGCTGCTGGACGGCACAAAATTCGACAGTTCGGTGGATCGGGGCAGTCCCTCTACTTTTGCTCAACGGGGTCATCAAGGGCTGGACGGAAGGGGTGGCGCTCATGAAGGTCGGCGAGAAGCGGAAATTCATCATCCCGGCCGACCTCGCCTATGGATCGAAAGGGCGCCCGAGCATTCCGCCGGACTCCACGCTGGTCTTCGACATCGAACTGTTGGCGATCAAGTAAGAGTCTCTCGGCGATCCTCTCCGCGTGAGAATCCGCGCGGGCTCCCGACAAGTCGGGATTCCATTCTGCCCGCGGCTCGTTGATTCTGCGCCGTCGCGGTGTGCGCTATTGGATCTTCGGCGCCTGCGGGTCAACTACGAATTTGACGTTGAAGTCCTGGCGCAGGTAGAGACACTTGCCGCCTTTGTTTTCACAGATGTAGTACACGGCGTAGGCGGGCAACTCGACTTCGCCGGCAGGCAACTTGCCGCTGACCGTCAGTTCAAATTCCAGCACACGCGTCTCCCGTGTTTCCGCCTCGCCGGGGGCAAGAACCCCCTGATAGGGGTTCGAATATTTGGATTCGCCCTCACCAAGCGTGAACACTCCGGGCACATCGACCCAGATCGCCACGCCAACACCGGCCTCATTGTTCCAGTACGGCCGGGATTTCTCATCGAGGCGGAATGTGGTCCGCACGCGCACACGCTGGCCCGGCTGGACCCGCGCCGGCGTGACGACGGTCTCAATAGCCACTTTGTTCTGCGTATCGCGCGTGATTTTGCCCTGCGGATCGGAGTTTTTCATCTGCGTGAGCGACGCGTGATCGGCCGAGGATGATTCCGGACCTGAGCGTCCGCG
>JADFJZ010000027.1 GCA_022565195.1 Planctomycetota bacterium
CGAGCAGCAGCAGGCCTGCGCTGCCGTCGCGGAGGCCATCGACCGCCGTGAATTCAAAGTGCAGTTGCTCTTCGGCGTCAGCGGCAGCGGTAAGACCGAAGTGTACATCGATGCGATCAAGCGCGTGGTGGCGGCGGGGCGGCAGGCGATCGTGCTGGTGCCCGAAATCGCCCTGACGACACAACTCGTACACCGCTTCGCGTCGCGGCTTCGCGATGTGGCGGTGATCCACAGTGGGCTGACCGGCGCGGAGCGCTCCCTGACGTGGAATGCGATTCACACCGGCGAGAAGCGCGTGGTGATCGGGGCGCGTAGCGCGGTGTTCGCGCCGTGCCGTGATTTGGGCTTGATCGTGGTCGATGAAGAGCAAGAAAACAGTTACAAAAGCCAGCAGTCGCCGCGCTTCCACGCCCGCGACGTGGCCATCAAGCGTGCCCAACTGCTCAACATCCCCGTGGTGCTGGGGTCTGCTACGCCGTCTCTGGAGACCTGGCACAACTGCAGCGTCCACGATCACTACGAGTCGATTCACTTGACGCACCGGGTGGCCGACCTCGAAATGCCCCACGTCGAGGTCGTCGACATGCGCTACGAAGAACACTCACGGCACGGCTCTCATTTGCTGTCGCGATTGCTGGAGCAGCGCCTGGGCGACACGCTGGCCAGAGGCGAACAGGCTGTGCTGTTGTTGAACCGCCGGGGCTATGCCCAAGTGCTGTATTGTCCGAAGTGTAAGAATCGCGTGCTGTGCCACAATTGCAAAGCGGGGATGGTGTTTCACCAATTGACCGGCGAAGCCGTCTGCCACCACTGCTTTGCGAAAATTCCGGCGCCGCGCACTTGTGCTGATCCCTCCTGTGCGACCCGACTGATCCCACTGGGCTTGGGCACCGAACGAGCCGAGGCGGAAGTGCGGCGGAAGTTTCCCGACGCCCGCATTCAACGGGTGGACAGCGACACAATGAAGAACGTGCGGGCCTACGAGAAGGTCGTTTCCGATTTTGAGGCCCGCAAATTCGACATCATGATCGGCACGCAAATCGTAGCCAAGGGCCTGGATTTCCCTTTCGTTTCTTTGGTCGGCGTGCTCAGTGCGGACACGGCGCTGTATCAGCCGGACTTCCGCGCCAACGAGGGCACGTTTCAATTGGTCACGCAGGTGGCCGGCCGGGCCGGTCGGGCTCGATCGCGCGGGCGGGTCGTGGTGCAGACGGTCATGGGCGAGCTGCCGGCGCTGCAGGCTGCCACGAAGCATGACTTTCCAGCGTTCGCCGAGCGGGAACTGGAGATTCGGCGCGAAACGCGCATGCCGCCGTTCACGCGGTTGACTCGCTGGGTATTGTCGGACGCTTCCGAGTCGATTCTCAAGCATGCCGCGGGCGAGTTTGCCGAGACCGTTCGTGAGGCGTGTCGCCAATTGGGATTGCCGCCGGCGGACGTGATGGGCCCGTTTCCCTGCCCGCTGGAGCGCATTCGCAGGATGTACCGTTACGATATCTTGCTGCGCACGAGCACGGCGACGGAACGGGCGAAGCTGCTGGACTATCTGCGGCACGAGAAGAAACTGCACGCCAAAGTGAAACGCATGATCATCGATATTGATCCAGTGTCACTGCTCTGATTCTGCGTTCTGCCCTTTTCGGAATTCTTGCCACAAAGACACCAAGACACGAAGAAAGACGACAGAAGTACGTTTGCCACGATATGTGACAGTTACGCGTTGCGGATTGCGGATTCTAGATTTCAAATTTTAGATCTCAAATCTCAAATCTCAGATTTCGAATTGCAAAATTCGGATTGCAGAACCCAAGCGAACTTCCACCGCACGCTCTACCGCACGCTCCACGCCCGCTGCACCGTTCACCATCACCATCACCATCACCTGCTTCCTGTTCCCTGTTCCCTTCCTTCTCTTCACTCTTCACTCTTCACGCTTCACTTTTCTGTCTTTGTGGCAGAATTGCCGTGAGAAACGCGAACTACAGCCCGAGTTTCTTTTGGAGAAGCTCGCGGACGAGCTTGGGTGGGGCGCTGCCGCGCGATTTCTGCATGACTTGGCCCTGGAGGAATCCCAGCGACTTTTCCCACTTCTTGCCGCCGGACTTGGCGATCTCGACTGCCTTGGGATTGCCGGCGATGGCTTCATCGACCAGGGCTTCAATCGCAGCGGTGTCCTGGATTTGTTCGAGTCGCTCTGCCTTGGCAATGGCGGACGGTCGATCGGTTGATTCGAGCATTTTCTCAGCAATGGCCGCCGCTGCTGTGGCGTTGATCTTGCCGTCGCCGGCCAAGGTTGCGAGTTCGGCGATTCGAGCGGCATCGATACCGAGTTCGGCGATGGTCGATTCGCGTTTGTTGGCGTGCTTTGCCCAGAAGCTGATGAAGTGCTTTCCGAGCAGTTTCGGATCAGCCCCCGTTTGAATCGCGGCGTCAAAGAGGTCTGCCGTCGCGCGGTCGGCGACGATCTGCGCTGCGTCTTTGGCAGACAATCCGCACTCACTGACCAGTCGGGCGCGGCGGGCGGCGGGAAGTTCGGGCATGTCGGCTTTGACGGCGCTCAGCCATTCGTCGTTGATGACCACCGGCACGAGATCGGGATCGGGGAAATAGCGATAGTCCTGCGCCTCTTCCTTGCTGCGCTGGAAAACTGTGACGTTCTTGTCATCGTCCCAGCCGCGGTTTTCTTTGGGTTGTTCGTTGGCTGTGTAGTGGTGGTCCTTCTGCCATACTTCAGTATGGCGCTGAATCTCATAATCGATGGCGCCGCGGATGGCCCGGAAGCTGTTCAAGTTCTTCACTTCACAAATGGGCGTGGCGAACTCCGCGTCTCCGTCTGAAATGACGACATTGATGTTGGGCTCGAAGCGCATTTGTCCCTTCTGCATCACGCCCTCGGTGACGCCCAGATAGGTCGCCAGCTTGTGCAGTTCGGTGCAGAAAGCGTAGGCTTCCTCGGCAGAGTGCAGATCGGGCTCGGTGACGATCTCCAATAGGGGCGTGCCGGTGCGGTTCAAATCGACCTGCGTGATGGCAGGGTTGTCGTGCAGGTTCTTGCCGGCGTCTTCTTCGACGTGGGCTCGGCGGATTCGCACGGTCCTTGTTTCACCTTCGCAGGTGAACTCGAACGATCCATTCTCCGCCAGCGGCAGATCGTATTGACTGATTTGGTAATTCTTCGGCAGGTCGGGATAGAAATAGCTCTTGCGGTCCCACTTGGTGAATCGGGCGATCTTGCAGTTCAGTGCCATCGCCAAACGCATGGCGAGGGTCAGCGCCTCTCGATTGAGCACGGGCAGGGCGCCCGGCAGTCCCAGGCACATGGGACAGACGCGGCTGTTGGGCTCGGCGCCGAACTCGACGCGACAGCCGCAAAAGAGCTTCGTGCGCGTCGCCAATTGGACGTGAATCTCAAGCCCGATGAGCGGGCGCGTGGTTAGCGTGGGCGCGGACATTGCCGTGTGTCACCTGCCGGGAATATCACTACCGTTTCTTGCGTTTCTTGCGTTTGTCCTTGGAGGACAGCTTGCGGACCTTGACGGTGCTGCCTTTGATCTTTTTGCCGAACCCCTGGCCGGTCATCGCTGCCTGGGACAGTCCGGCGATCGACTTCATCTTGCCCATCATGCTCATGTTGGCCATGGCCTTCATTTGGTCGCGCATCATGCCGAACTGTTTGACCAGACCGGAGACATCTTGCGGGTCGCATCCGGAGCCTCGGGCGATGCGGCGGCGGCGGGAGGAGTTGATGATGCTGGGGTTCGTGCGCTCCTTGCGCGTCATCGACAGGATGATGGCCTGTATCTGGCCGATTTCGGATTCGTCGATGTCGGCATCGTCTACCGCCGAACCCATGCCGGGAATCATTTTCATAAGCCCTTTGATCGAGCCCATCTTTTGCACTTTGCGCATTTGGTCGAGAAAATCATCGAGCGTCAATGTGCCCTTGGCCATCCGCTTTTGGATTTTCTCGGCTTCGTCTTCATCGAATTGAGACTGGGCCTGCTCGACCAGCGAGAGCACGTCGCCCATGCCCAGAATGCGGCCGGCGATGCGATCGGGGTGGAACGGCTCGATGTTCTCCAGCTTCTCGCCGACGCCGATGAACTTGATCGGCTTGCCGGTGATGGCTTTCACCGACAACGCCGCACCGCCGCGAGTATCGGAATCGAACTTGGTCAAGATCACGCCGTCGAGTTCCAGCCGCTCGTTGAAGGCCTTGGCGGTGTTGACTGCGTCCTGGCCGGTCATGGCGTCGATGACCAGATAGATTTGGTGCGGCTGGGTCACCTGGGCGGCCTTGGCGACCTCTGCCATCATTTCTTCGTCGATGGCCAGTCGGCCGGCGGTGTCGAGGAACACCACGTCGCAATCCAGCTTGCGGGCCTGCTTGATGCCGTTGCGGCAGACCTTGACCACGTTATCGTGGCCTCGCTCCGTGTAGACCGGCACGTTGATTTGCTCGCCCAGCACTTCCAATTGGTCGATGGCCGCCGGTCGTTTGAGGTCGGCTGCGACCATGAGCGGGCGCTTCCCTTTTGCCGCGACCATCTTGGCCAGTTTGGCGCACGTCGTCGTTTTACCGGAGCCCTGCAAGCCGGCCAGCATCACGATCGTGGGGCCGGGGGTTACGAAGGGGATTCGCGGATCCACCGGGCCCATCAGTTCCACGAGTTCATCATGGACAACCTTGACCATGACTTGCTCTGGCTTGAGCGTGCCGATTATTTCCTGTCCGATGGCTTTTTGTTGAACGCGATTTGCAAAATCGCGCGCCACATCGACGTGGACATCCGCCTCGAGCAAAGCCGTGCGGATTTCGCGCATGGCTTCGGCGACGTTTTCTTCCGTCATGCGTCCTCGGCCTCTCATGCCTTTGAAGACGCTGCCCAGTCGATCAGAGAGAGTGTCGAACATGTTCCTCGTTACCCAGCTAAGAATCCAGCACGAACGATCGTAGCATAGGTGAATTCGCACCGGGTCTCAACAGCCGGATCTTATCGGAACTGCGTGTTGGCAACTCACTGAAGTGGACTTGGCCTTTCAGGTCTCAGCGATACCGTCCGAAGTCGAGAATGATGGCTTCTCTGATTCGCAAAATCACGACTCCGCCGTTGCTCGGCATGATCGGTGTGGCTTTGTTCATGGGCTGGTGCATCGGCTTCGTCGCTCATCATGCGTCAGCTGACAAGCTGGTCGGCGAGGACAATGTCATCGTGGGTCGGGATTTCATGGCGTTCTATATCGGCGGCACGATTATCCGGGCAGGTCACGGTGAGCGCCTGTATGAACCCGCTCTGCAACAGCAGACGCAAGACTGGGTCTTGCAGGGCGAGCCGGTCGATGGCTTCTCTTACTACATCAATCCGGCATCGGTGGCGGTGGCGTACAGTCTGCTGGCGCGCTTGCCGTACACTTGGGCGTTTTATTTGCACACTTTCATGATGCTGGCGTTCTTGCTGGCCGGCGTGTGGATTCTGCGAACGCATCTGCCGCGCGACTCACTGCACTGGCTGACGATCGCGTTTCTGGCGGCCTGCTGGCTGCCAATGACGCACGCGATGACCGGCGGACAGAACGCCTCATTGTGTTTCTTGCTGCTTTCGGTCGCCTATGTCGCATCCGTTGCAAAGAAACAGTGGCTGGCAGGCTTGGCGTTGGGCTTGCTGCTGTTCAAGCCGCAGTATGCGGTTCCAGTATTGGGGCTGTTGCTTCTTCGCAAGCAGTTTGTGACGTTGGGTGTGGCGGCGGTCCTCGGCTGCGGGCACTATGTTATTGGAGCGCTGGCCTGCGGATGGGATTGGCCTGCGAAGATGGCGGACAAGCTGGGCGGATACTACCGCGCCGCCGAAGATGCCACCAACAGCGCCACGCACATGTCGTTCATGGAAGTCCTGGACTATTCGGTCATTCAGCCGCTTGGCGGTGACGGCGGACTCGGCTCCATCCTGCATGTGCTGGGTTATACTGTGCTGGCCGGCTTCGTTGTGTATTTGATGTGGGTTTGGCGCCATGCCGATCCTCGTAAGGGCGACTTTGCGTTGTACTGGGCGCTCGTGACGGCGGCGACGCCGCTGCTCAGTCTGCATGCTCAGTATTACGACGGAGCGCTGCTGGCGTTGCCGATTCTGCTGATTTTGGTGTACTGCCAACAACACGGTTACGAAATCAGCCTGCGGACGCGCGTGGCGTTGGTTGTGGTCTACGTGGCCTATCTGCCGGCTGCGTTTATTCCCGAGTGGTTCGAGTGGTTCCGGTTTCAGCCGGTCTTTGTGGTGCCGATCCTGGTTTGTGCGTGGGCAGCGTCGCTGATCCGACGTGAAGAACGGCGGCGAGCATTATGAGCGGTACCGCGACTCGATATGGCGTGTTGCTCGCTGTGGTGTGGATGGCAGCGGTGGTGTTTCTGCAATTCGAGCCGCTGAACGACGTTGACATTTATTGGCAGGTGCGGCTGGGGCAGTTGATGCTCGATCAGGGGCACTTGGTCACGGCGGATTCCTTCACGTTCACGCATGCGGGTGCGGTGGTGCCGTGCGTGGGCTGGTTGGCGCAGATCATTTTTGCTGGCCTGTACAACTTGGGTTCCTGGCGGGCGGTGCAGATCGCCCATGTCGTGCTCTTCGCCGGTGCGTTTTGGGTGGCCGGCCGGTCGGCTGTTGACGGTGCGTCGCGGCAGCGGTGCGGCATCGGGCTGTTCAGCTTGCTGTTCGCTTTGTTCCTTGGGTTTATCGCCGGCGGCAGCAACAGCATGGTGAGGCCTCAGAGTTTCGGCATCTTTTGCTTCGCGGTGTTGCTGTATGTGGTGCGCAGCGATTGGCGATTTCGCAGCAAAGTGCTGCTGCTCGTGCCGCTGCTGTTGGTTTGGCAGAACACGCATCCGTCCGTGCTGATCGGCGGGGGGGCGGTGGCGGCGCTGGCCGGCGCACATTGGCTCAGCCGCTTTCGGGGGTCGCGTTCGGCGGCGCCGTGGGGCCTCTCAGGGATCGTGGTGTTGATCGCCCTCGCTCAGTTCGCCACGCCGATGGGCTGGCATATTCTGGAAACCAGCGCGACGAATGTGCGTGTGGCCCGCGATTTGCTCGGCGTGTCGGAATGGCTGCCGCCTTGGGATGCGTCCGTGCGGGGTGCGATGGTCGGCTTCGCGCTCGCCGCGGCGATCACGATCGGTTTGTTGATTCGGTTGCGGTTTCGCGTGCGGCTTGAAGATGCGGCGCTGTGTGTGGCAATGACTGTGCTGTCGCTGAGTGCTGCCCGATTCGTTCTCTTTTGGGCGGTGGCGATGGTGCCGGTGTGGAGTCGCTGGATCGAGCAAAGCAAGCCCGACGGCATTTTTACCTGGCGGGGGGATCTGCCCGTGGGTCGGATTCGTTCGGCGCTGCTCGCGGGCTTCGGCGTGCCGCTGGCGCTGGTTCTACCGACTCTTCTGCAGGGCGGCGTGGCTGACGAGTTTGCACTCGGCGCCGGAATGACACGTCTTCGAGAAGTCGTGCCGCAGGGTCGGATCTACAACTACCGCGAGTGGGGCGGGCCGTTGATCCTGGCGGGTCATCCGGACTGGCAGGTGGCCATCGATGGTCGGTTGTATCTCTTCGGCGAGGACGATTGGCACGCTTATCATGAGGCTGCGTTGGGTCGCATCTCGCCCGACGATCTGGCTCGACGTTACGATGTTGATGCTTTCTTTCTGCACCCGAGCTACCATCATCGATTGATCGCCCAACTCAGGCAGTCGGGCACTTGGCGGGAAGTCCATGCCGACGACTATTGCGTCATCTTCTCGCCTGCAAATCGCATCGGCGGATAAGCCGTGGCCTTCAGGCCACGGACCTCTGTCAGCCGCAACCTGCGGTCGGTCCGGACCCTGAAGGGCCCGGCTCAAGGAAGTTAGGCCGAATTCCGGCCGGCGAGACGCCAGCCGCTACCAGAGTCGAATTGTGCGGGTGGGTGGGCGTCAGTGAGGCGGCTTCTTAATTTCGTATTTCTTGACGCGGTAGCGGAGGTTGTCGCGGCTGATGCCGAGGCTTCGGGCGGCCTTGGACTGGTTCCAACCGCTCTCTCGCAGCGCTTTGATGATCAGGGCCTTTTCATATCCTCTGAGCGAAGATTCTTCCTTGTCGCTCTTCTCCAACGGCTCGTCGCCGACGATTTCTCTGGGCAGGTGGGCCGCGGTGATGCTTTCGCCGTCGGCGAGGAGGACGGCCCGCTCGGTGATGTTCTGGAGTTCGCGGATGTTGCCCGGCCAGTCGTAGCTGGCCAATAGGGCGATCGCCTCGTCGCTGATCGTCGGTTTAGGGCACCTTAGCTCCGTGGCGGAAACATTGACGAAGTGGTCGATGAGCAGGGGGATGTCGTCTCGGCGTTTTCTCAGTGGCGGGATGTGGATGGGAAAGACGTTGAGGCGGTAGTAGAGATCCTGCCGAAAGTCTCCTTGCTCCATCGCTTCCTGGAGGTCGCGGTTTGTCGCGGCGATGATGCGGACGTCGGTGGCGATGGTGCGCGTGCCGCCGACGCGGACGAACTCCTTTTCCTGAAGGACACGGAGGAGCTTGACCTGGGTGCTCTGGGAGATGTCTCCAATCTCGTCGAGGAAGAGGGTGCCGCCGTCCGCCATCTCGAAGCGGCCCATCTTTTCCGCATGGGCTCCGGTGAAGGCCCCTTTTTCGTGGCCGAACAACTCGCTCTCGAGGAGTGTTTCAGGCAGCGCGGCGCAGTTGATGGCGATGAAGGCTCTGCCGCTCCGGGGGCTGGCGCGGTGTATCTGTCGGGCGGCCAGTTCCTTGCCGGTGCCCGTTTCTCCAAGCAGGAGCACCGAGGCGTTGCTGCCGGCGACCCGGTTGATCATGTCG
>JADFJZ010000028.1 GCA_022565195.1 Planctomycetota bacterium
GTCTAAGGGGGCCCCGGACTTCCTCAGAAAGAGCGTCAAATTTTCCCAATGCTTCAACAGATAGCCGAGGGCTTCACCCATTCCTGAATTGGGTTCGATCTTTTTTTCGGCGATCTGAGCCTGCATCCAATCGTGAAGCTCCATCATCGGCGGGGCGCTGCGTTCTTTGTGAAGTTTTAGGCGTTGGGCGGCGGTCATTTTCTGTCTTTTCGCCGTCGCGTCGTTTTTGTAGGCTTCACCGAGCACATCAAGGATCTCCTCGAATGGAACCCGCTCACTGATCCAGAAGCGCCTGTCATCGTGCATGGCTCCGCAGGTGATCAGATCGTTGACGTTCATCGCCACCAGGTCGATGCCGATCGTGTCAAATTTGCCGGCCTTGGCCGCGAGCAGGACCTTGCTGCCCACGCCGTCGCTGCATCCGACGAGGACCGCGTCTTTATATTTCCGCCCGAGTCGGCCAATCGAGAACAGGCCCGCGAAGCCGTTGACGGAGTCGATGACGCGATGATCCTGCGTGGACTTGATGGAGCGCTGGATCCGGCGAACCATGGCGTCGTTGGCCTCAATACTGACGCCGGATGAATTGTAAGTCAGTCGTTTGGGCATCGTGACTGTCCGATTCGGATTGAGGGTCCACTCCGTAGCGGCCGACCCCCGTGTCGGCCGTCTTGCAGATCTCGAACACCGGCCGGCAGGGGCGCCGGCCGCTACAGGAGTTTTCAAACAGAGCCTAGTCGAACATCTTCATTTGATGTCTTTCCATCTCGAACTTGCTGAACGTGTCTTCGATGGGCACGGGGTACTCGCCCGTGAAACACGCGGCGCAAAAGTGTTCCGCGCCGCCTTTGACACAGGACAACATTCCCTCCAACGACAAATAGGCCAACGAATCGATCTCAAGGTAATCGCGGATATCGTCCACGCTGCGCGTGTTTGCGACGAGTTTCTTGCGATCGGGGAAGTCGATGCCATAGTAACAGCCGTGCCGGATGGGGGGCGAAGCCACGCGCAAGTGAATCTCCGTGGCGCCCGCATCGCGCAGCGCGCCCATCTTGCCTCGTGTGGTGGTTCCTCGGACCACGGAATCTTCCACCACAATCACGCGTTGCCCGCGAACCACTTCCTTGATGACGTTCAATTTGATCTTCACCGCCATATCGCGCATGTGCTGCTCGGGCATGATGAACGATCGCCCGGCGTAGTGGCTGGTCGTGAAGCCGCGTTCCAGCGTGATACCGCTCTCGTGGCTGTAGCCGATGGCGGCACAGCGGGCGCAATTGGGCACGGAAATGACGATGTCGCCCTTGGCCGGCGCTTCCCGCGCAAGTTGCCGACCCATTTGCGTCCGCACGATGTGGACATTCTGCCCGAATATGTTGCTGGCCGGATCGGCAACGTAGACGTGCTCGAAGACACATTGAGAGGATCTGCCTTCGGGCGGCTCGGCGAAGAACTCCGACGTCATGCCGGAGTCATCGATGGTCACGATCTCCCCAGGCAGGACATCGCGAACATACTCTGCGTCAACAATGTCGAGCGCGCAAGTTTCCGAAGCCACGACCCAGGCGCCGGTGTCGAGCTGCCCCAGGCACAGTGGCCGGAAGCCGCCCGGATCACGTATGGCGATCATCTTGCCGTTCAAAAGCAGCAGCAGACTGTAAGCGCCCTGCAAATGGCTCAGCACGTGCGGGAGGGGATTGGCCTTGGCCATGTGCGACGGCTTGGCCAGCAAGTGCGTGATGATTTCCGTATCGCTCGTCGTCAAGAAGATGTGTCCATGCTGCTCATAATCGTGTCGCAGCCGTGCGGCATTGATGATGTTGCCGTTATGCGCGATGGCCACTTGCCCGCCGGCGTAGTTGAAGAGCAGCGGCTGGGCATTGGTGTCGGTGCAGGATCCCGTCGTCGAATAGCGCACGTGTCCGATGGCAATCGGATTGGCCAGCTCTTCGAGCGTGCGCTTATTGAACACTTCGTTGACGAGTCCCACTTGGGCGTGGCGCTGGACGGGCGCATCGCCGCCGGCGGTCGTGCAGATGCCGGCGGATTCCTGCCCGCGGTGCTGCTGCGCGAACAGTCCCAGTTGCGTGAGAACCGCGGCGCTGGGATGCCCGAAGACACCGAACAACCCGCAGGAGTGTTTTACTTCGGCGTTAGACATAAGACTCTGGTTTGGTCCTCCCAAAGAACAGGCCTCGATTCAACGCGCGTCAAAAGCCAGCGAGAAGAAGACCCGCATAGCTTGAGGCGTGAAAAAGTCCTAGGTTGGCGAGTCAAGTCCTCAGATTAGCGAGACGAAGCAGGCCGGTCAACCGGCGGTCTCATAACTCACCGGCCGCGATGTATGAGGACCGTAAACGACAGCTTCTGCTTGTCCGCGAACAACTTAAAACTTAAGTTAGAAAAGAGGTAGGGGTTCTTCCGCCAACCCAGGCTTGCAGAAAGCTGCTATGCCTGAGCCGCACCCTTCAGGGTGCGGACCGTTTGCGTGTTGTCCGCGACCGTGGTCCGTAGCCTGAAGGCTACGGCTCGGCGAGTAAGGAGGAAGAACGCCGGGGTTTCGAGGAGGGGTTTTCGAGCCCGCGTACGGCAGTTTCGGGGGAAAGAAGCGTATGAATCCGCCACAGGATGTGTTCACCACCGGCCAGGTCGCCAAGATTTGCAATGTCGCCCCACGGACGGTCTCCAAGTGGTTCGACAGCGGCCAGCTTCGGGGATATCGCATCCCCGGGAGCAAGGACCGTCGCATTCCGCTCGACCAGTTGATCCGATTTATGAGAGTGCATGGCATGCCCCTCAATGGGCTTGACGGCGGGTTGATTCGCGTTTTGGTGCTCGATCCCGACGAGGAACTCGCTTCAGCCGTCAGGCAGGCGCTGCTCGATGCCGGGCGTTTCGAGGTGGATACTGCCAACGGGGCCTTTTCCGGCGGCGTTGCGGCGGAGAAGTTCAGGCCGCACTTGATCCTGTTGGATCCTGACGGCCTGCAGTTGGACGCGGAGCGGCTTTGTCGCTTCTTGCGCAACAGTGAGGATCTTCAGGGAACCAGCCTCCTCGCCATGAGCCGCGACATGACCGATGCAAGAGGCCAAATGTTCTTGCAGCAGGGCATTGCTCAATACATCCAAAAACCGTTCGACGCCCAGGCCCTCATCCAGTCAATCGATGACACTGTATCAATCGTAGCTTGAGCCATATGAATCAGAGCCCAGATCGCTAGCGACGGGTCATGCTCATAATCGCAGTTTCCACAAAACGCCGTGCAAGTCCGAGAATCCGCCACTGCTTCATCAGCGACGAAGTCTCATAATGCGGACTGCCGAGCAATCTGAGCCAGATCATGCCTTCCGTGAAAGAGACCGATTCTGAAACTGGTATGATCTCCACTGAATCGACTACCGAGCACACAATCCACGTCCTGCTCGTGGATGATGAAGAGTCCTTCCGCACCGCGACGGCCAAGCGGCTGCGCCTGCGCGGCTTGCAGGTTTCCGAAGCTGCGGACGGCGAGCAGGCGGATGCCTTTCTAAGTGATCAAGTTCCTGATGTGGTGATCTGCGATCTCAAGATGCCGAACATGGACGGCATGACGCTGCTGCGGAAGCGGATTCAGGATTTCCCGGCGACCGCGTGGATCATCCTCACCGGCCAGGCATCGGTCGATACCGCCGTCGTCGGAATGAAGCTCGGCGCCGCGGACTACCTGCAGAAACCGGTCGATGCCGAAGATCTCGAACAGGCTGTCCGCCGCGCCTACGACAAGAACAGCCCGGCCCGACTGCTCGCAGAGATACGCACGCAACTCCACGACGGCACAACGAGATTCGGCATCATCGGCAAGAGCCAACATGTGCAGGACACGTACGAGTTCATCGTCAAGGCGGCCCGCAGCGATCAGCCGGTACTGATTACGGGCCAGAGCGGCACGGGCAAGGAGCTGGTCGCCCGAGGCGTACACGAGCAGAGCGACCGGGCCAGCCGGCCTTTCGTGACGATCAATTGCGCGTCCCTGTCCGATACGCTTCTGGCGAACGATTTGTTCGGCCACGTGGAAGGCGCCTACACGGGGGCGGTGGGGACCAAGCAGGGCCTGTTCGAGGTCGCCGACGGCGGCACGCTCTTCGTGGATGAAATCGGAGACATGTCGCTGCCGAATCAGGCGGCTATGCTGCGCGTCATCGAGACCGGGCAGTTCCGCCGATTGGGCGAGACAAAGGAGCGCTGCGTCGACGTGCGCGTGGTTGCGGCCACGCTCCGCGACCTCCCGGAGATGGCTGAGAAGCAGGCCTTTCGCGAGGATCTGTTCTATCGCTTGAATGTGCTGCCGTGGTCGCTGCTTCCGGTCTGCGAGCGACGTGAAGACATCCCGCTGCTCATTCAGCACTTCCTGGAGCGTCACGGCAAGCGTACCGGAGAGCCGAAACGATTATCGCCGGATGCGATGGTCGCTTTGCAGGCCTACGATTGGCCCGGCAACATCCGCGAGATGGCCAACATCATCGAACGGGCGGCCACGTTTTGCGACGACTACAACATCCAGGCCGCCGACCTGCAGCTCGGCCTGAAGAAGGGCGTGGCGACGGCCGACGGTGTCTCCAGCCGCCTGAACGACGTCGAGCGCGACCACGTCCTGCGCGTCTTCGATGCCAACGGCCGAAACAAGGTCGCCACCGCCAAAGCCCTCGGCATCAGCCGAATGAAGCTCTACCGCATGCTCGATCAATACGGCACCGACTGAGCGCTGCACGCACGCATTCCCTTTGCTACAATACTTCGATTGATTGACTCCGAAATATCCGTAGTGAGTCGGACGGGCCATGCGTACGAATTATGACATCATCGTGATCGGCGGCGGACATGCGGGCGCGGAGGCTGCGTGGGCGGCGTCGCGGCTGGGCGCGGACACGGCGCTGGTGACCATGAAGATCGAGGCCATCGGCCGCATGTCGTGCAATCCGGCGATCGGCGGCGTGGGCAAAGGCCAAATGGTCCGTGAGATCGACGCCCTCGGCGGCTTGATGGGTTTGGCGATCGACGCTACCGGCATTCAGTTCCGAATGCTCAACCGCAGCAAAGGCCCGGCGGTGTGGTCGCCGAGAGCGCAGGCGGATCGCGACCTGTACGCCCGAGAGGTTCGACGGCTCCTCGAAACGTGCCGGGGTCTTGATTTTGTCGAGGGCTTGGTCGAGGACATTGTGGTCCGGCACGGGCATGTGGCCGGCGTCAACCTGGCAGGGGGGTTGGTACTCCATGCGCCGATTGTAATCATCACAACGGGCACATTCATGCAAGCGCTGATGCACTGTGGGGAGCGCCAACGTGAGGGAGGCCGGGTCGGCGAGCAGGCTGCGGCCGGCATGAGTGCGACGCTGGCAAATCTCGGCTTCGAGTTGGGTCGCTTCAAGACCGGCACGCCGCCGCGCGTTCATCGAGACACTGTGGACTTCGACGTGCTCGAACGCCAGCCCGGCGAAGATCCGCCCACGCCTTTCTCATTCGTCACCGATGAAATCTCCCAGCCGCAGATCGATTGCTGGATCACCTACACAACAGCCGAGGGCCACGACCTCATCCGGGCGAATCTGCACCGTTCGGCGATGTACAGCGGGCAAATCAAAGCGACCGGGGTGCGCTACTGCCCGAGCATCGAAGACAAAGTCGTGCGCTTCGCGGACAAGCCGCGACATCAAGTGTTTCTGGAGCCCGAAGGGTACGAGAGCGACTGGGTGTACTTGAACGGATTGGGTACGTCACTTCCGCAGGACGTTCAGGAAGCGTTCGTGCGTACGATTCCCGGCTTGGAGCGTGCCCGGATTCTGCAATTGGGATACGCCGTCGAATATGACTATGTGCCCACGCGGCAAACCAAGTATTCACTCGAAACCAAACTCGTGGATGGGCTTTTTCTGGCCGGCCAGGTAAACGGCACCAGTGGTTACGAAGAGGCGGCGGGGCAAGGGCTTCTGGCGGGCGTCAACGCGGTTCGCAAGCTGCAAGAGTGCGAGCCGATCGTGCTGCGACGCGATCAAGCGTACCTCGGCGTGATGATCGATGACTTGATCGCCCGGCCGCCGGACGAACCCTATCGCATGTTTACCTCGCGCGCCGAGTACCGCATCCTGCTCCGTGCAGACAACGCCGACGATCGCCTGACGCCCATCGGGAAGGAAATTGGCTTGGTGGACGATGATCGCTGGGGACGGTTTGAACGTAAGAGGATCTTGATCGAAGCCGTCGAGCGGGAACTGGCAGATCAACGAGTCAACGGCAAGGCTGCGATCGAGGCGCTGCGCCACCCTCATGCCGAGTGGTCTGACGTGGCTGACCAACTCCCGGCGGACTCTTTCGCTGCCGTTCCCGCCGAGGTGCAGGAGCAAGTCTTGATCCGAGCGAAGTACCACGGCTACCTCGAACGCATGGTCCGCGATATCGAGCGCTTGCAACGGATGGAATCGTATCGGATCCCGTGCGACGTGCCGCTCGCCGAGATCGGTGGCCTGCGGGTCGAGGCCCGGGAAAAACTCGCCGCCGTTCAGCCGCTGACCATCGGCCAAGCGAGTCGTATCGCCGGCCTGACACCCGCGGACATCACGACGCTTTGGATCGGCTTAGAAGCATCCCGAAGGTCCACATAGTCATGCCCGCCAGTGGCGCTCCAGCGCGGTTAGCCCGAATCGCCGTCCGAAGACCGATAACCCGACATGAAATGTCACGTTTGACGATAAGGCGAGCGGATTGTACGGTGTAGTGAACATAGGTAATTTGGGTAAGGCAGGTTCGAAGGCGCTGCCGACCCGCGCGCGACTTGAATACCCTGGAGTTCGGGAATGAAGAGTGTCTACACGACGGGCGAAGTCGCCAAGATCTGCAAAATTAGCCAGCAAACGGTCATCCGGTGCTTCGACAGCGGGCGCCTGAAGGGTTTCCGTGTGCCCGGGTCTCGCTTCAGGCGTATTCCGCGGGAACGCCTGATCGAGTTCATGAAGCAGAACGAGATTCCGCTCAATCAGCTCGATTCCGGCAAGAAGCGGGTCCTGGTGGTCGATGACGATCCCGCGATTATCGACATGTTCGTGGAGTTGCTCGAGCACGACGGCCGCTTCGAGGTGCAGACGGCTTCGACTGGTTACGAAGCGGGGATTCTCACGCACCAATGCCGTCCGGATGTTCTCATTCTCGATTACAAACTGCCGGACGTGAACGGCAACGTCGTGTGCCGGACGATTCGAGCGAATCCGGCGTTCCAGCACATGAAGATCATCCTGATCAGCGGGGTGGCGGATCCGGATGAAGTGCAGGAGTTGCTCGCCGCCGGCGCGGATGATTTCATCCGCAAGCCGTTCAAGATTGATGCGGTCATCGAGCGGATGCTCGAACTGCTGGCTCTGTGATCGATCGGTATTTGGGGTCTTATGGGGTAGCCCGGTCGCAATGACTGAGGCGGGTGTTTTTAATGTCCTCCACCTATGCAGCTTCGGCTCCGAGACCGGAGCGGATCGACTTGATTCTCAATCAGCTCGATCAGCTTCCCACGCTTCCGCAGGTGGCCATTCGCGTTTTGCAGGCCACGCGCAGCGAGGGCAGCTCGGCGCGCGACGTGGTGAAGCTCATTTCGTCCGATCAATCATTGTCTACAAAGATTCTCAGCCTGGTCGGCAAAGCCTCGGTCGGTTCGGCGCGCGATGTCAATACGGTTGACCAGGCGGTGGTCCTTCTGGGGTTTGAGGCGGTTCGGCATGCGGTTCTGTCGGTTGCCGTCTTCGACACTTTCTCGAAGATGAACCCGGCGCGGGCCAGCCGTTTCGATCGAGAGGCGTTCTGGCGACACTCGCTGGCGGTGGCCTGCGCGGCCCATTTGATCGCCGAGCGCTGGCCCGGAGAGGTCGATCCCGAGGTCGCCTGCGTCTGCGGCCTGCTGCACGACATCGGCAAAGTGGCGCTGGATGCCTGCCTGCCGAAGAGCTATGACCGCGTGGCCGCCATTGCGTCCAGTCGGCGCGTGAGCATCATTGATGTCGAACAGGAAGTCCTCGGTCTGGACCACACCATGGCCGGCAAACGCCTGGCCCAGCGCTGGCAACTGCCCGATGGGATCGCCGAGTGTGTGTGGCTGCACCATCATACTCCAGATATGCTTCCCGACGGCATTGCCCACCCGGATCTGGTGCAGATCGTCAATCTTTCGGATACGTGGGTTCGTGAGCAACGACTGGGGGACTCGGGCACGCTCATGGACGGCCCGTCGAGCGCCGAACTCGCGGAACAACTGAATCTGCCGGCCGATCAT
The DNA here is from genome assembly GCA_022565195.1 of Planctomycetota bacterium. Next base: position 8,291 of record JADFJZ010000028.1, read on the forward strand.
CTGGCGGCGATCGCAGAGCAGATGCCGGCGCAGATCGCCCAGCGGGCGGAGCTTCTCGGTCTGGACACGTCGGTCTCTGCTGAAATGTACGCCCAGGCCGTCGCGGGCGCCAACGTCGAGTTGGCCCGGATGGCGGGGGATTTGGCGACGTCGAATCGGCGTATGACCATGCAAAACCGAACGCTCGACGCAATCAACCGTTTGCACGGTGAGTCCGGCACCGGTGCCGGCGCTGGTGCCGGGCGATCCCCGGGCGACGTGTGTCGATCCGCAGCGAGCCTGTTTGGCGAACTGTCCGGTCTGCCACAAGTGAGTGCGTTTGCGCGCCGGGCAGACGGCGACGTGTGCTATGTTTCTTTTGCGGGCGAACTACCCGCGGACGCCGAAGTGTTCGCTGTGCCGGCCGAAGTCGGCAGCGCTTCTGTCGGCGATATGTCGGTGGGAGAGATCATTCCTGCCCAATCGTCACCGATCGCTCAGGCGGTGCTGGAGCGCTCTGGGAACCGTTTGGGCTCGGCGCCGCACTGG
>JADFJZ010000029.1 GCA_022565195.1 Planctomycetota bacterium
GAAGGCCGTGCAGACTTTGCAATCCGGAGAAGCGGCTGAACTGCTCGGCACGGCGTTGCAGTAAGTGGAGATTGGCCACGCGCTGTGCGCCGCCCGGCCGCCCGCTCGCGTAAGCGGGATAGCCCGTTTCCGCGTAGATTTGGTTGATCACGTCCGGCAGGGGCCTTCGCCGGATGTGAGCACGGTAGCGCGCCAATCGATCGAGCAGCGCCTGCACGCGGTCGGCCCGCTCTGCCCCCGGCTCTGATTGGGGGTAGTGCCTGACACAGTGGTGAAACTCGGCGCCCGGCTGACTTCGCCGGATGGCCAGCAGGTCGGTCTCATCGAAACGGATCCCGCAGACGCCCGAGCGCATCACTGCTGCTAGTGGAATGTCCTGCTGCATGTTGTCCAGGACGTTGAGCAGCGCGAGCATGTCGGAAATCTCGGTGGCGGCGAAGAAGCCGGTGGTCGCGTCCGCTCGCGTCGGAATGCCCATGCTCTGCAGTACGCCGGCGATTTGTTCTGCCCGCACGGTCGCCGCCCGCAGCAATACCGCGATGTCACGATACTCCCAACCTTCTTCAACCACAGTCAGAATCCGCCGGCCTATCAAATATGCCTGGCGCTCGACATCGACCCAGTGCCCGAGCGGATCATCCTCGTCATCGTCCTCGGCACTGCTGTCGGCCTTTTCGATCAAATGTACTTCAATGGCGTGCGGCGGGTCGTCGGTCTTGCGGCCGACGTGCAGCGCAGCGTCTTTATCATAGGCCAGACCCGCCAGCGCCGGCGTCATCAACCGTTCGAAGATACGGTTTATGCCGGCGACGATGTGCTTGCCGCTGCGGAAGTTCTCGCCCAGTGTGATGCGACGACCGGCGGTGTTCGGATCGCGGGCCTGCGCGATGCGCTCGAGAAATATGGCAGGGTCAGCCAGGCGAAAGCGGTAGATGCTCTGTTTGACGTCGCCGACGCAGAACAAATTGCCCTGCTGGTCATCCGTCTCTTCGCGACTGACCACGCGCAGGATCGCGTCTTGAATGGGGTTGATGTCCTGGTACTCATCGACCAGCACGTGGGCGAACTTATTCTGCATCGTCCGGGCAATGTCGCTGGGGCCGCCGTTCTCGTCCGTCAGCAGGGTGTAAGCGAACTGTTCCAGATCGCTGAAGTCCAGCGCATGCCGAGCCCGCTTGGCTGACGTGTATTCATCGTCCAGTTCGTTTACCAATTCGACCAGCGTACCCACGTACGGGTGGATGCGTGCGAGCCCCTCGCGCCATTGAGAAATCGAAAACAGCCCGAAGCGCTTGCGCAGTCGCGCCTTGAACCACTCTCGAATCTCGCCGAGCAGATCCTTGGCCCGATCTTTGGCGAGGACATCCCGTGGCGGCGGGTCTTTGCGTAAGCGCAGGCGGATTGTCGTAAACGAGTATCCGGCGATGTCTTCGGCGATCCGATCGTACTGCGAATCGCTGCCTTGCACTTGCTGCTGCCACGCCGCCAGCGCTTGGCCATAGCGCTCCATTTCGTCGGCGTACGGATTGCAAATCGGCAGGCAACGTCTGACGTATTCAGCCGCCGCCGCCACGCCCTCACTCTGTCGGTTCAGCTCTTCGCTCAGAGCCTCTCGCTCGCGCTGCTCGATGTCCGATTCACTGATGGCGCTGCATTGCAAGCATCGCTCCAGCCAATCGTCGCCGTCATGCAGTGTGCGAACGAAGCCGTGGATGTCGGCCAGATACGCCGCGATCGATTCCTCCCGCCCGCCGCCGTAATGCTGAATGAGGCTCCGCAAAGCGGTCGCTTCTTCGCGGGTTCCGCTTTGCCGGTGGGCGAAGACGCGGCGAATCGACTCGTCGAGCAGGAGCGTGGCTTCGTCGGCGTCGAGAATCGTCGCGTTGGGGTCCAGTTCCAGTCGCATGAAGTGCCGGCGAATCAGCCACAGGCAAAAAGAGTGCAGCGTCGAGATATGGGCGTGTTCGACCAGCGCCGTTTGCGTACGCAGGCGGGGGTCGTGCGGGTCTTGCCGGGCGCGGTCGCGCAGCGTCTTGCGGATTCTGCCGCGCATTTCGGCGGCCGCCGCTTCGGTGAACGTCACCACCAGCAACTCGTCGATGTTGCACCGCGCGGGCGCGTCGCACACCAAGTGGGCGCAGCGCTTTGCCAACACCGATGTCTTGCCCGACCCCGCGGCGGCGGATACGGTCAGGCTCAGGCCGGTGAGCGTGGCGGCCAACTTTTGGTCGTCTGTCAATTCAAATTCGGACATCGGTCTGCAAGAGCTTCCATACTTCCTGTTTCTTCAGCGAATCGAGATAGCGCACCTCCGCTTCGGGAAACTCGAAGCGGCACACGGAGCGATAGTCGCAATAAGTACAGGGCATGGTCTTGCCCTGGCGGTATGGCCGAACCGGAATCCGGCCGTCGAGAATGTCATCGCACATCCGGCCGACAACAAAGTGTACCCGCTGCATGAGCCGATCGAAGTCTTCGGATTCGACGGCGTCGTTGCCGCCGGCTTTGCTGAGCGAGCCGTCTTTGTTGAGGATCGCGGCAATGACCGACGATGAATTGCCCGGCGACAATGATTCGTCGAGCAGCCGAACGGCGTCGCGGGTTAGAATGCCTCGCGGCCGAAATGGCTTGATCGTTTCGTCGGGCGATTCGTCGGGATGGTCGACACGGGTGTAGTCCGGGATCAGCGGCAGGAAAAATGCCCCGCCCGGCGTGATCGGCTGGTCCGCGAGCTTGACGCCCAGCGACTCGAGCGCCAGCAAGTATACGATGAGTTGCAGCGACAAACCGTGATGGGCGTCGGAGATGCTGAGTTGTCGCTCGCGGGAGCGTTTGTAGTCGAAAACGAAGCCGAGCGTGCGGTCGCCGTCCCGGGCGGTGTCCACGCGGTCGATCTTGCCGCGCAGCAGTACGCGGCGCCCTTTGGGCGTGTCCAACTCCAGCGGGGGCAGTGCGTCCTCCGCGCCGAGGCCAAAGGCCACTTCGCTGCCGATCGGCGTGATTCGGCCCGCGCCGAAGATCGTCCGATGCGCGCTCAGGGCGGACAGCAGTTCGTAGTGCAGTCGCTCCCAAACAAAGGCCTGGTTGCCTTGCTCTTCATCGACCCAATCGCCGAATCGTTTCGAGAAGCGGCTGATGCTGTCGCGCAATCTCTCGTTCAATTGGTCGTCGTGCAGGTCTCGAAGCTGGATCTTGTCGTCCATAAGCTGCTGCGTGAACGAATCAAGAACTGCATGGTACAGCGCGCCCAAGTGCAGGGCGCTCAGTTCGCCGGTGGGGCGCTCGGTCAGTTTCAATTGTACGCCCGCGAAGTACTGAAAAGGACAGGCGGAGTAGCGTTCGAGCTGCGTGATGCTCGTGCGCAGCGGCCGCCGGCTGAGGTCGTGGACGAGGTCCGGCGACAGCGTGGACTCGTTGCAGTCGATGAGGCTGCGCAGCGCCGCGGCGAGCGGGCGGCGCAGGTCATCGCGCTGTCGGGCGCGGTCGTAAACCGCGTTCCACTTCGAGCGGTCCTGTGTACCACTGAGCCGGTCAGCCAGAGTGCGAATCAGTGCTCGGCCGGTCGCGATCTCGTCCACCTGCGCGGCCGTCCCGATGCGATCACTTTGCTCGACGGGCAGAGCGGGAAAGAGTCGTCTCAACTCATCGAGATACGGCGACGGTTCGAGCGGTCGGCCATCGAGGTCCGTACGGCAGTAGCTGACGGTGAGGTGGTCCCGAGGCCGCGTCAAAGCGACGTACGCCAGCAGGCGATCCTCACCGATGTTTTCCGCGCGCGGCGGATCGACAGCGAGGCCGGCGCGGGTCAGCATACGGCGGTCATCGTCATTGAGGAGCTGCGGCTCGCTTTCAACCCGAGGCCAAACGCCGTCGTTCATACCCAGCACAAAAGCGAATCGAATGTCCGGGTGGCGGCTTCGCTCGATCGAGCCGACCAGCACTTGATCGACGGCGGGCGGCACCAGGCCGGTGTCCAGTTGCCCCAGGCCGGCATCGAGAATCTGTGCGAACTCTTGGCGCGACATCGGCGAATCGCCCAGTGCGGTCGCGAAATCGTCAAGCAGTTGTACGACGCAGCGCCACGCCTGACGATGGTGATCCGCTTCGGCGGTGTGCCCGTCGCTTTCGGCGGCGAGCGCCCAGCGCTCGATTTGTTGCGGCACGTCCAGTTTCTCGATCGTTTCGTAGAGCAGGCGGGCCCAATGCACGCCGGGGCGCGGCGGCGGCTCGCCCGCTTCCGTGGTGTTGATCCACGGGTCCAAACGCTCGACGAATGCGCGTCGCGTGGCGTTGATCTGCCGGAGCAACTCCTGTTTGTCGCGTGATTCATCAGGGTCATCAAGCGGCGAGCGGAACATTGGATCGCGGTGCCAGTCCGATCCCGTCCAGGCCCGCAGGCCTGCGATGCGGTGTGCGATGATGTAGTTTTCGAGCCGATCCGCCTGCGCCGAGTCCAAGTTGAGGAGATCGGACTTGAGCAGTTGCCGCACGGTCTGCGTCGAGAAGCGCTCCGTTGCGACGCCGACCAGCGCCCGCAGAAAAAAGCTCACCGCATGCTCGCCGAGCGGCGGGCGGCGATCGATGAAGTAGGGAATGTTGTTGTCCTGCAGCGCGGCGGCGATCAAGCTGTGGTGCTCTGCCAGTTGCCGCGTGATGATGGCGATGTCACGATAGCGCACCGGATCGTCGTCGCGCGAGGCCAGCGCCGTGATCCGGCGGACGACGAGGCGGATCTCGTCTTCGGCATCGGCAGCTTCGATCAGGGAGATATTCTCGGGCGGTCGCTCGTCGGCGTGCCCGACTCCGAAGATGTGCGCTTGCAGGTGGTTCAAGTCCCGGCGAACCGCGCCGCGGTTTGATCCGCTCGCGGCTTCGGCCTGGGGCAGGAACAGAGGCGGTTCGATCGGCACGCGCCGCTCGGCGAAAGCCGCCAGCAGCTTGTGGTAGGTCCGCACCGTCGGCCCGAAGAGTGCGTGCGGATCGGGTGCGTTGTCGTTGGCTACTCCGTCAGCGGCGGGATCGACCAGCAGGGCGATTTCCACTTGTTCCGCATGTTCGGCGAGGTCAGTGAGAAAGCGTGCCTGCTGCTCCGAGAGGCTCGCAAAGCCGTCGACCCAAACGTGTGCGCCGCGAATCCACTCGGCGGTGGGCAGGTGCCGCCGGGCCTCCTCGAGCGCCATGGCCGGGTCCACGAATCCCTGGCCGAGGAACTCAAGATAACGGTCGTACAGCAAAGCCAGATCGCTGAGCTTGGCCCGCGCGCTTTCGTCACCGGCGTCGGCTACCGCCTGGCTTTGCAGATCGTCGGGCGAGATCGCCCCGACGATGAACTCTTCGATCTGGGCCGACAGTTGGCGGTACAGCCCGGGGAGAAGCCGGTCGGATTGGAAATAGCGCAGCTCAGACCGCAGTTCGCCCACCAGCCGCTGCAGCACCATCACGCGCCCGATGTTCGATAGCGGCCTGGCCGACGCGGCGGGCGCGGATTGCAGCAGCCGCTGGGCGAAGCGCCGGAAGTTCAGCACCTCGGCGCGCTGCGCACCGGCGATGTCCGGCGCGGACAGCAAGGCCCGCTCGGTCTGCAGGCTGGCCTGATCCGGTACCAGCAGGATGAGTTTCGGGCCTGCGCGCGGGCTTTGGCGCAAGTGTTGTTGCACTTGGTCAATACAGGTGCGGGTCTTACCCGCGCCGGCGCGACCCACAATAAACCGGACAGCCATTGTCGTTTCCGTTGTATCGTGAAAGGACTGGGATCAATGTACGCTGCCCGGATGGGGCGTCAAGTCCGGATCCAATGAGGGGTAAAGGCCAGCGGGGGTATTACTCATTCGTGTCCGCGTCGTCTTGATCGGTGTCCGCGGGCAGAGCCGTCGGCTGTGAGCTTGGCGGTTTGCCGGGCAAGGGCAGTTCGAATCCTTCGATGGCGTAGCTGGGGCCGAAGTGGTTGTGGATTTCGCCGAGGAGTCCGAAATCACCCGTGAAGTCGTTTAACTCCATGTCGGCTTGGTGGGCGATGGTTCGTACCTCACCTTTGCGAAGGAAGCGAACGACTCCTTGCGGAAGCGGCTGGCGATTCGGGTTCTCGTCGCGATACTGACTGGCCAATCTCTGGACGGCCTCTTTGAGCCCGTGCCGATCCTTGAAGGGGCGGTCGTTCAAGAAGACGCAGATAACGTAGTTGTCACCCTCGCCGTCCAGGCTGAGAAACGCGTCGCGGAGCGGATCCTGGAAGTGCTTGCGGCTGCCTTCGCTGGGGTTCATATGCACGAACCCGGAAGGCGAAATCCAGAATACGAGAATGTAACTGGCAGGGTTGACATCCACCTGCATCTTGGCATAGCGGATCGGCCGAGGCGGTACCTTGGCGTCAGTCGTTCTGAGCGTGCTTGAGAATTTGCCCAACAGTTCTTTGGGATCGTTCTTGGTCAGAGAATTCGGGTTGCCCTGGCCCGCCGGGAAGATCGTCAGCGTCATTTCAGCCAGCGGATCGAATCGCGCGGGCCCTTGCCGCGTCAGTGCCATCCACCCGCTGAGCGCGGCGGTGGCCAGCAGCGTGATGATCAGGGCGCCCGAGAACCAAGTCGTGAATAACTGCCTCTGGTGAGCACGCTCCGGCTTCTGGGGCGATTTCGAATCGCGAGCAGGACGCAAGGGCTCCGCGTGATCCATCATGGCCTGGGCCGACGAGAACCGCCGTTTGGGATTGGCAGCGCAGCCTTTGTCCAGCAGATCCCGGATCAGCTCGTATTGCTTCGGTGTGGCGGATTTCGAGAGAGTGGCGGGCAGCTCCGGGAAGTTGGACACGTCCGCGCCGGTGAACAATTGATAGGCGACTTTCGTGGTCGCGTACAGATCGGAACCGCGATCCGTCGGGCCGTCGGGCCGCCAGTAGCCGTAGGTGCCGGCGCGGTCGACGGCGCGATGCCCCGGCGAAATCAGGCCGAAGTCGCAGAGCTTGGCCCGGCCTTCCACAAACAATACATTCGCGGGCTTGATGTCTCGATGTACGAGTCCATGGCTGTGCAGGTAACCTACGGCGTCCAGCATGTCGTGGAGGACCGCGCCGGCCTCATCCACCCCGAAGGCGCCGCGATCCCTCAAGAGGCGGTCCAGGTTGCAGGGTTCGTAGTACTTGGGATCCATGGCCACTGATCCCTTGATGTCGTCGGCCAATTCCATGACCATGAAATAAGTGTCGTCATGCCGGCCGACGAGGTACACGGGAATCAAATGGGGATGGCTCAGCGCTCGGCGCTGGTATTCGCATAGGCCTGTGATCTCAGTGTCCTGGGCGGTCGCCGGGAACACCTTGACGGCGCGATACACGCCGGTGACTCGCTCCTTGGCCAGCCACACCGTGCCGAATGTTCCCTGGCCGATCAATTCCAGAACCTCGAAGTCAGCGAGAACCGGTGGCGTGGGCGGTTCCGTCTCGCCGGTTTCGGTTTCGGGAAGGGGGGCTGTATCCGTCGGTCGCCGGCTCACTGATGCACTCACCGCCTCAATCGTCTCTTCGCGCACGATCAAATTGATCAAGCAGTTCCTTCAAACATTGCTTCACGCGATGGACAGACTGGTAAATCGCGTTGCGGTTCAATTTCGTGATCCGTTCGACGTCTGCCATCGGCGCTTCCTCGACCACGCGCAAGTAGAACGGCAACCAGGTGCGCTCGTCAATGCGACTGCGGGCCAGCTCCAGGCAGATTTGCATCCGCTCCTCGTCCGCTTGCTCCAGATCACCATCCTGTGACCTGTGTTGAGCCAATTCCTGAGCGTCCACCTGGGATTGCACTTGTTTCCGCCGGTGGGCCGACGCCGCTCGATCGGTGATCTTGCTGACCCAGCTCCGGAACTTGCCCTTCTGACGGTCGTATTGGAACCGCTCGATCGTCGAGAGCATCGACAGGTAAGTTTCCTGTACGGCATCATCTAACTCATCAGGACGTAAGCCTTTATTTTGCAATACTTTACGGATCATCGGGCCGTAACGGTTGTGGAACTCGAACCACTTTTGATGATCCGAGAAATTCGAGATTCCTTTCACTAGACTGGATGCCGTTTGTTCCATGGCTGATTTCACCTGCAAGGCTCGCTGCTCGCTATTCTACCTTATTGTACGCCGTCTGAGAATGCTGTGCTTGCCGCGCCACAGCGGATATGCCTTGGACGTCCCTGAGCCGGACCCTTCAGGGTCCGGACCGGCCTCAAGTTGCCGCCAATTGCGATCCACCGTCTGAGGTCCCTGGCCTGAACGCCACGGCTCAAAATGGAGAATCTCAACGCAACCACTGATCAGAGCAGAAAAACTGAGTTTCTTCGTAAGAAATCCAGCACTCCATCCAAGTCGTTTGTAAAGGGCGGTGCTTGCGGTGGCAGAGTGCTGCTGCAGAATGGCCCTGAAATTGCGTAAGTGTCTTCTTGGCAGTTGTTTATGGCTTCGGCCATTCGATTACTCAGTACTTTCTGGAGCGAAACCACATCCACTGAACAGCAGCCTGGCGTTCTTATTGCTACATTGCCTTATCGTGGTTATTGGTAAATCAGGGTAGGGCGATACGAACTGTTGCGACCAGTCGTGCGATGTAGCGATAAGCGATGCCGGGCTGTGTTTTTGCGCTGGCCTGGCGACGAATTCTCGGGCGAATCGAGTTCATTTAATACTGCACAGACAATGCAATTGGAGGCGTCCGCCAAACGACGAAGTCAGTGTGTGGCATCCCGCCGTCGATGTAACATCGAGCAACACCATGATGGACACAGCGGCAATCTCAGACGCCTTCGAGCAG
>JADFJZ010000441.1 GCA_022565195.1 Planctomycetota bacterium
GTCCTGCGGAGCGCTGAGCGCTGAGTGCTGAGTGCTCCCCTGCGCCCACAAACATCACGACGACAGGTGCGATGAACCGCCAGCGGCCCCGCCCGCGGGGTCGATCTGTTTTGCTCATCTCGATTCTCCGTTGTTCAAAATGGCGATCAACTCGCGGAGGTTGCGGATGACGTAATCCGTTTGCTCCACCGCTTCGGGCGTGGAACCATCCGCCGCGAAAAGAACGGTGGTCGCGCCGGCGGCGTTGCCCGATTGAATGTCGTACACATAATCGCCGACCATCCATGATGATTCGGGGGCGATGTGGAAGTATTTGCAGATGTCCAGTACCGGTTGGGGCGACGGTTTGACGGGGCCGTCTTCGCGGGTGTGGATATGGTCCACGTGAATGTGATGCTTGTCCAGCACGGTCCGCACCGAGCGCCTGGAATTTCGCGTGGCGATCGCAATCCGAATGGAGCCGGCCCGCAGAAATTCCAGAACTTCGTGTACGCCGTCCTGCAATTCTGAATCGCGTGCAGCGACGCGCTCGTACACTTCGATGATCTCATGCGCCCGGGCGCGCTCATCGTCGGTCATGGTCTCGAGCGCTTCGAGAATGGTGCCCGATTCGATGCCGATCTCCGCCCGAAGGCGGTCAAAGTCGATGGCCGGCAGCGTGAGCGTGCCGTCCATGTCGAAAATCACGATGCGGGGAGTTGTTGTCTTCACGTCATTGAGTCCTGGAGACTCGTGCGAGTATGTTGAGTCTGCTAAGCGACGAAGTCACGTCGCCGCTCCCACCCGTGTTCTGCCATTTGACGGGTGCGTCGAAGTCGATGTTGCTGAGTATATCTCATTTGGGAAGATTTCTGTACTTATCTCATCTTGGCGCCTTCGTGTCTTCGTGGCCTTCCTCAGCTTTGCAACATCGCGAGTTCCGAAGCGACGGTGATCGGTACAGCTTTGAAGACCGGCGTGCGGGATTGCGGATCGACTTCGGCGGGCACCAGCGCGTTGGCCTCCGGGTAATACATGGCGGCGTTGCCGGCGCGAATTTCGAACTCGCGAACCCAAATGCCTTTCATTTCGCCCACGGCACTTTTCACTTTGACTCTCTGGTCGATGTGCAGGCCCAGGCGCTCGATGTCCTCGCGGTTCATAAGAATCACGTCGCGGCGCTCCTGGTGGCGATAAATGTCTTCTTCCTCGTAGACCACAGTGTTGAACTGCCCCTCGCTGCGAATGGTCATGAGCATCAATTGCCCGGGGTCGCGATGGTTGAGCGGCATGTCGAACGCGTGGAACTTGGCGCGACCCGTGTCGGTGGGGAATTGCGGCTGGTGGAACGTCCTGCCGGCAATCTGGAATTCCTGCCGCGTGTCGTCGATGGTCGCCACCTTTTCATAGCCCGGTACGACCTTGCCGATGGCCTGGCGGATGTTGCGGTGCGTTTCCATCTCCGCCCAGTCGATCGGCCCCTCGTCGCCCAGCACGCCGCGCGCAACATGGGCGATGATCTCGACTTCGCTCCGTGGGCCGTCGAGCCGCGGGCCGCCCTTCGGCGCGCCGTCGCTGAGGCGGACATAGCTGAACATCGATTCCTGCGTGGTCGGCTGATGCTCTTCATCGCGCGCCAGCACGGGCAGCACGATCGTCTCCCGTCCCCGGCCGAGGACATGGCCCGGATTGAGCGTCGTACACAGATAGACCGCAAAGTCCAGCTTTGAAAAGCTGGCCCGGGCGCGCGCCTGATCCGGATTAGCGCCGTACAGGTTCCCGCCGAGGCACCAGCCCGTCCGCATATCGCCGCGCTCCATGGCCTGCACGCACGCCAGCGTGTCCAACCCCTCAGAAGTCGGCAGAGTCACGCCGAAATGACTCTCCAGACGCTCGAAGAAGGTCTTTTTCAGAGCCGGCGCAACACCGACCGAGCCGATGCCCTGCACGTTGCTGTGCCCGCGGATCGGCATCAGGCCCGCGCCGGGCTTGCCGACCATGCCGCGCATCAGCGCCAGGTTGGCGATGGCCTGCACGTTCTGCACGCCGTGGCGGTGGTGCGTGATGCCCATGGTCCAGGCGAAGATCGCATGTTCGGAGGCGGCGTAGGCATCGGCGATGGTGTCGATCTGCTCGCGCTCGACGCCGGAGGCAGCCACAATGTCGGACCAGCCGAGTTGCCGGATCATGCCCCGGAACTCGGGCCAGCCGTCC
>JADFJZ010000442.1 GCA_022565195.1 Planctomycetota bacterium
GCTGCGCGGCGGGCCATCCGGGCTCAGCTCGACGGCAACCGCGTGGTCATGGTCATTAGCGCCATGGGCCAAACCACCGACCAGCTCATCGCCCTGGCCCATCAAGTCTCCAGAAACCCGCCCAAACGGGAGCTGGACGTGCTCCTAACCACTGGCGAACAAGTGTCGATCGCGCTCATGGCTATGGCCATCGCCGAATCCGGAGAGAAGGCCATCAGCCTGACCGCCGGGCAAGTCGGGCTGGTCACCGACAGCACGCACGCCCGGGCCCGCATCCGGCGGATCAACCGCGAACGGATCGAAAAAGAACTCGCCGAAGACAAAATCGTCATTTGCGCGGGTTTCCAAGGCATCGACGAAGGCGGCGAACTCACCACGCTGGGCCGAGGAGCGTCGGATACCACCGCCGTTGCGCTTGCTGCCGTGCTTGAGGCTGAGGCCTGTGAAATCTACACCGATGTGGACGGCATCTACACTGCCGACCCCCGCATCGTGCCGCAGGCTCGTAAGATCGACTGCATCAGCTATGATGAAATGCTGGAAATGGCCAGTCTGGGTGCGGGTGTCATGCACTCCCGGGCGGTCGAGTTTGGCAAGAAGTACGGCGTGCCCATCCGCGTACGCAGTTCGTTGACCGATACGGCAGGGACGGAAATCGTGGCTTCGACTCCGGGAATGGAAGATGTGGTCGTTCGCGGGGCGACGCTGAAGGAAGACCTCGCGACCATCGTGTTCACCGACGTGCCCAACGAACCGGGCGCCGCCGCCCGGATCTTCAGCGAATTGGCCACCCGCGACATTATCATCGATGACATCATGCAAACCATCCACCGGGACGGCCGGTTGGCCAACATCGGCTTCACTTCCGAAGCCGGCGACCTGCCGGCCATCCGGGCTGTCGCGGATCAGCTTGTCGAGGGTTGGCCCTCCGCGCAATACGAAGTTTCCGAACCGATCAGCAAGGTCAGCGTCATCGGCATCGGCATGCGTTCGCACAGCGGCGTGGCCCGGAAGATGTTCGCCACGCTCGCCGCCGGCAGCATCAACATCGAGAACATTTCCACGAGTGAAATCGTGATCAGTTGCATGGTGCGGGCCGGCGACGGCCAGAAGGCACTGCAACTGTTACACGCGGCGTTTGAACTCGATCGCGAATCGCCGAGCGACTGACCGATGCGTCAATATCCATGAGCATCACCCGCTACCTCCGGGGCCAACGCACACCACACATTCGCTGGCGGCCGTATTGGCAGAGACGCCCGATTGCATCTGCCGTAATCGTGCTGCTGCTGATCCTGGCCTACGTCGATCATCGCGGCTATCTCGGCTGGCAGGGCGACGATCGCACGCGCTACCACGACAAGACCTTCATTTGCACTGCCGTAATGGACGGTGATACGTTCGAGATCGATATCTCGGACGGGCGCTACACGCGGACGCGCGTTCGATTGTGGGGCGTGGACACGCCGGAGATTCCGGAGAGCGGTCGCGAGCCGGGCCACTATGGCCGGGAGGCTTCGGCATTTGCCAAGAACGCAGTTCTTTCCAAAGGGGTACGGCTGGAACTCGCCCCCGGGCGCACGCGCGACAAGTACGGCCGAGTGCTGGCTTATGTTTATCTGGACGAGAGCGGCGAGCTGTTCAACGCCACTCTGATCGAGACCGGCCACGGCTACGCCGACCGGCGATTCGAACACCCCCGCATGGCTGCCTTTGTTGAATTGGAGAAGCGGGCGCGCAGCGCCCGGCGCGGACTGTGGAAGGACATCACCAAGGACACAATGCCGTCCTGGCGACGAAAGTTAGAGGGATAGACTGCCGCACTTGAAGAAACAATCAGAGCCCAGAGCGCAAGAAGATTTCACGTTTAGCCGTCGTGATCACGTCGCAACTGTCTTGTTTGCCACCGACTTCAGTCGGTGGTAGTCGGTCCACAACTTTGTTTCTGGAGCCGGCTTCAGCCGGGCTTCTCGAAGAGTTCAAAAGCCCGGCTGAAGCCGGCTGTCAACTCTGTCCCAGACTCCCTAACCACCAACTAAAGTTGGTGGCAAACAGGAGTTTTGGTTTGTGAGATAGCCGCTTCATGCGAAATCTTCGCAAGCGGCGGGTCAACGACCCCGCGCCAGCGCTGGGCGCTCGGACGGGTCTCGAACGATTGTGCTACCCCGTCCGATTTGG
>JADFJZ010000443.1 GCA_022565195.1 Planctomycetota bacterium
TGGGTCGGTGCGCCTGTGCAGGCGAGTGCTGTTGCCGCGCGAGGAATGGGCGGACTGGACACGGTGTGCCGTGCTCCGGCGATCACTCGGCGAAGAGGGCGCTTGCGAACTCGCGGGGGTCGAAGGGCTCGATGTCGTCGGGGGTCTCGCCCAGGCCGACGAACTTGACCGGCACGCCGAGCTGGTCGCGGATGCCGATGACCACGCCGCCCTTGGCAGAGCCGTCCAGCTTGGCGAGGAAAATGCCGCTGATGGAAACGTGCGTGCAGTAGACTCGGGCCTGGTTGACGGCGTTCTGGCCGATGGTGGCGTCGAGCACGAGCAGCACTTCGTGCGGCGCGCCGGGGATCCTCTTGCCGATGACGCGCTGGATCTTGGCCAGCTCGCGCATGAGGTGGTCCTGCGTGTGCAGTCGGCCGGCGGTGTCGACGATGAGCACGTCGATGTCCTTGGCCAGCGCCGACTCGCAGGCGTCGTAGGCGACGGCTCCCGGGTCCGATCCCTGGGCCTGCTTGATGATCGGCACGCCGATGCGCTCGGCCCAAATGGTGAGCTGTTCGACGGCGGCGGCGCGGTATGTGTCGCAGGCAGCAACCATGACCTTGTCGCCCTGATCGGTGAGGTGCTTGGCCAGCTTGGCAATGCTGGTGGTCTTGCCGGAGCCGTTGACGCCGGTGACCAGCACGACGGTCGGTTTGGTCTCGGCGCGGACCAGTTGCCGATCCTGCTCCGGCCAACGATCAATGACACGCTCGCGCAAGTGAGGGAGAATGTCCTGCGTTTCGCTGATCCGGCCTTTCTGCCAGGCGGTGCGGACGTCGTTGATCAGGGCAGTTACGACCGCCGGACCCATGTCGGCGGCGAGCATGGTATCTTCGAGGTTGTTCAGAATGTTCTCGTCGATCGGTTGGCCGAAGGGCAGGACGGCGCGGAAACCCTGCACGATCTTCTCGCGCGTCTTAGTCAGCCCTTTCTTGAATCGATCAAACAAACCCATTCGAGCTCCCATCCGTTCGAGGCGCCGCCCGGGCGATCCGCATCAGGCTTCGGGCTTCGGGCGGCTGGGGACATCCCGAAGCCTGAAGCCCGAGGCCGGAAGCCTACCTCTTCACTGCGACTTCTTCCAGATTGCATCGAGCAGGCCGTTGACGAAGTGGGGCGACTCTGCTTCGCCAAAGGTCTTGGCCAGTTCAATCGCCTCGTTGATGGCCACCTTGGGCGGCGTGGCTTCGACAAACAGAAGCTCGCAGATCGCCAGACGCAGAATGGCCCGGTCGATCGGCGTGATCCGCTGCAAGTCCCAGTGTTCCGAAGCCCCGTTGATCAAGCCGTCGATCTCGCTCATACGTTCGCGGACGAGTGTGATCAAATCGTTCGTCCGAGCGATGTCCTTCTCAGAGAGTTCTTGTGTGCGGAGAAACTCCTCAGTCTTGTCGGCGAATTCGTCACCCTGGACATCAAACTGGAACAAGGCTTGAATCGTGGCGATACGAAGTTTGCGTTGGTGGTGCATCTCTCTCGATCACGGCGGTGGCCGGCCTTGAAGATCATCAAACGCGGGGGCTTACAACTTGCCGTCGGCATCGATTTGACGAATCAGATTGGTCATTTCGATCGCGGTCAGGGCAGCGTCCGCGCCCTTGTTGCCGCCCTTGGTGCCGGCGCGTTCGACGGCCTGTTCAATGGTATTGGTGGTCAGCACGCCGAAGGCGACGGGCACTTCGGTCTCCCGGGCCACGCGGGCCAGCCCCTCGGTCGTCGCGCTGCAAATGTAGTCAAAATGCGGAGTCGCGCCGCGAATGATGCAGCCCAGAGCGATCACGGCATCGAATCGTTTCGTCGAAGCCAGCTTCCTGGCCACCAGCGGCAATTCGAAAGCACCGGGCACCTGCACCTCGGTGATGTTGGATTCCGGACAACCGTGCCGCTTCAGTGTGTCCACCGCCGCATCGCGCAATCTGCTGGTGATGAACTCGTTGAATCGGCTGCTGAGGACCGCAAAGCGTTGCTTGCGGACGATCAAATCTCCTGTGAGTTTTTCTGTCATGGCAATACCCTTTGGGCTTAGCTACTGCTCTAACCCGCGTGCTGGGAAAGGCGTGCCACTGCTCTTGAGCAGTGTTTGGCGAATGGTGCGGGACAGCACTGCTCAAGAGCAGTGGCACACTCGTCA
>JADFJZ010000444.1 GCA_022565195.1 Planctomycetota bacterium
GGAAGCCGCATGACGAGCTTGGCGTAACCAGCCTCGTAAAGTTGAAATGTGCGGAGCGACGACTCAAAGGCCTCCAGCAGCTCGGGTTCCGGCGGAGGGCCTCTCCGCACTGCCAAGCGGTACTCGAACCACCGCCGGTGTTTTCGAGTAATGGCCGTCAACATGTCGCGCAGAGTTCTGTTTCGCACTTGAATAGGCGGCCAGCCCATGATGTTGACGCCGTGGCGCAGTTGTTCGCGCTCCAGGGCGATCTTTCGGCCGCCCAAAACAAGGTTTACGCCGGACTCGGGCACGTTATCAATTTGTAGGACATACCGGCACAGTTCCGCGCCCGGCCAGCGGGCAGCCTCGAGATCCTGAGGCTTGACACCTGCCACACCCCAGGGAAGCGGCACCCCGGTCAGTTCGAGCTTAAGTTCCTGCTCCGTCCGCGTCTTTATTTTGGCCCGGCCGCTGGACACGCTGGCCGTCTCACTCTCCCAGTCTGCGGTGATGCGCACGTCGATCGGTTCAGCCTGCCAGTGCTTGAGTAACTGGGCGGCCACGACGGCGTGCGCCAATCCCTTCGGCAGCAACTCGCCCTGCCGCCGCCGCGGTGGCTGAGGCGTGTTGTTCTGATACAACTCCGACGAGCTGCGGAACCAATCGACGACGGGAACCCGACGGCTTTCGCCGACTTCCCGAATGGCCTGCGCATATTTCCCGACGACTTCAACGTAATTGACCGCGGGCATTGAGCGCAGTTGCTGAACAATCGGGCGTGGCGGCGTGATCAGTACGGTCCGGGCGCCGAGCTTCTGGATGCCCTCGGCAATGCCCGTGATGTTTTTGCGAAACTCGGCCAGCCGCCCTTCATCTAATGGCTTGCCGCCGGGGTCGTGCAGGCCGAAGGCGACCACGACCACAGTTGGAGAGGTCGGCCCGAGATCCCGCTGCAGGCGCGCCAAGCCGTCTGCGGCGGTTTCGTTCCGCTGTCCACTGTTGAAGAAACGCGTCTTCAACTCTGGATAGCGAACACGCACAAAGGTCTCGACATATTTGCTGAAGAGTTGCGCGTGGACCACGGTGTCGCCGAAGAAGACCACGCGATCGTCTGTCTTGAGTTGGAACTTTGCGGGAGCCGCTTGAGGCCAGCACAGCAGTGCCGGCAGCAGCATCACGCGCATCTTAAGCGGCATCACATCAGCTCCACGGGTGAATACTGGTATAACAGGTCCTTCATTTGCTCGACGGCGGCGCGCATGCCCACCAGCGTGGCCCGGGCGACGATGGAATGGCCGATATTGAATTCACCGAAGCCCGGAATGGCTGCGATGCGGTCAATGTTGCGGTAGGTCAGACCGTGCCCGCCGTGAACCTCCATGTCGCACTCGATCCCGGTCTCCACGCCGCGATCCAGCCGCTTGATCTCGCGCTGGATCGCACGTGCCGTTTTGGCGTGGGCATATCCGCCGGTCCACAGTTCGACGGCGTCGAAACCGCAGTCCGCCGAGGCGCGAATTTGATCCACGTCGGGCTCGATAAAGGCGCTGAGCGTGATGCCCTTGTTGTGCAGATCTGACACCACGCGCTTGATGCGCCGGGCGAATTTTCGGACATTGAGGCCGCCCTCGGTAGTGAGTTCTTCACGTTTCTCGGGCACCAGCGTGCATTGATCCGGCTTGAGTTCGCCCGCGATGCGCACGATTCCGGCGGCAATCGACATTTCCATATTCAGCTTAGCGGCGACGGTTTCCTTGAGGACGCGCGCGTCGCGGTCGTTGATGTGCCGGCGATCTTCGCGGAGATGGAAGGTGATCCCGTCGGCCCCGCCCAGTTCCGCCTCGACGGCGGCCCAGACCGGATCCGGTTCGTCGGTTCTTCGGGCCTGCCGCACGGTGGCCACGTGATCGATATTGACGCCGAGTTTGACCATTGTTTTCTGTACGCCTCTCGTTTCTTGAGGTGGTGCCGCTATTATAGAACCGCGCCCGCGTGTCGCAAACCCTGGCTTCCGTTTGTGCTTAGCGGCCATGTGTCGAGTAGATGCCGGCCCCGTAGGGGCTTAATGAGAATAGCCCAGTCCCGGCGCGCCGGGGCTGGGATGCAAGAGTGCTATTGAGAGAATGAGTCCCGTAGGGACGACTGAAGTGAATTCGTGGAACGTCTCTGAGGTCGAACACTTCG
>JADFJZ010000030.1 GCA_022565195.1 Planctomycetota bacterium
TGCAAGTTGTCCTGGGCTGGTTGCTGCTGTCGTTTCCACCGGTCGTACGGGCCTTCGATTATCTGGCCAGCGGTGTGAACGTCGTCATCGGCTGTGCGGACACGGGCATTGAATTCGTATTTGGACCGCGCCTGATGGATCCGACAGGCCCCTGGGGCTTCATCTTTGCTGTCAAGGTCTTGCCGGTCATCATTTTCTTTTCTTCGCTTATGGGCGTGCTGTACCACTTGGGCATCATGCAGCGCGTGGTGGCCGGTTTGGCGTGGGTCTTGCGCAGCGTCATGGGCGTGACCGGCACCGAAGCGCTGGCCATGGCTGCCAATGTTTTCGTAGGCCAGACCGAGGCGCCGCTGTGCATCAAGCCCTACGTCGATAAAATGACCGTCTCGCAGCTCATGGCATTGATGGTCGGCGGATTTGCGACCATCGCGGGTTCGGTGCTTGTGGCTTACGTCGGCATTCTGGGCGGCGATGACCCGGTCCAGCGCGAACTGTTCATCAAACACTTGCTCACCGCCAGCGTGATGTCGGCGCCGGCGGCGTTCGTCATCGCCAAGATCATGATGCCCGAAGTCGATACGCCGCTGGACGAACAGAAGTTTCTGCAAGAGCAAAAGCATGAAACGCAAAACGTACTTGACGCCGCTGCCCGAGGCGCCACCGATGGACTCAAGCTGGCGCTGAACGTCGCCGCCATGTTGATCGCCTTCGTGGCCTTGCTCGCGCTGCTGAATTGGCCGATCGGGGCTTTGGGCGATATTGGCTTAATCGCCGACTGGCGTCAGGCCCACGACATTCCGCCGTTGTCGTTGGAGTATTTTCTCGGCTGGCTGTTCACCCCGTTGGCATGGTTGATGGGCGTCGAGGCGGCGGACTGCCAACCGTTCGGCTCGCTGATGGGGTTGAAGATCATCGCCACCGAGTTCATTGCCTACCAGTCATTGAGCAACATGATGGTCGATCCGGCGGGTCAGGCGGAGATGTCCGTCCGATCAATACAAATTGCAGCGTACGCGTTGTGCGGTTTCGCAAACTTGCCGTCGATCGCCATCCAGATCGGCGGCTTGACCGGCATTGCCCCGAGTCGGCGGACTGATTTTGCGCGGCTGGGCCTGCGGGCGATGATCGGTGGGGCGCTGGCCTCGTGGATGACCGCCAGCATCGCGGGCATATTCCTGAGCGGCTGATGTGCATTGAACACTTCGCCACGGTATCATTCGAGCGAGTCGGAAGGAGAACAGTAAATGAGTGATGCGCCACGGCGACTCTATCTCGCCGGCCCGATGTCGGGCTATGCGGAGCACAACTTCCCGGAGTTCAATCGCGTCGCAGCGCTGTTGCGCGCCGAAGGCTACGAGGTCTTCAACCCCGCCGAGAACGACGACGGCGGCGTGCGCCGCCCACGGTCGTTCTACATGCGGCGGGACATTCCCGCTTTGATGGACTGCGACGCGATCGCTGCCTTGCCCAACTGGCAACAGTCGCGCGGCGCCTGCTTGGAGATGTGGATCGCCATTGACCTCGACATGCCCATCTTCAACTGCCGAATGCGCGACGGCTCAGTCTCCTTGGAACCAAACAAGGCAATCGATATCAAGGCTCTGCCGTTTTCGCGCGTACCGGACGCGGATCGGCGAGAGAGACAACCCACAGATCAACGAGCGACCGGCACCGCCGACAAAACCCAAGGAGCCGCAGGCGGAATGGAATCCCGACTCGTCGGGAGCCTGCGCGAGCCCGCGGACAGATTGCCCGCAGCCGGCAGGTCGCTTCTCTAAACCACGGACATCAACGGAACGTCATCATGGAACTCAAACGTCTCATCGATATCGCCGCCGGGCGGCAGCTCGCTGATCTGGTTTTGAAAAACGGCCGGGTGGTCAATGTCTTCACCGAAGAAATTCTCGAAGCGGACGTGGCCATCGCGGGCGATCGCATTGCCGGCGTCGGTTCATATGAGGGGGCTGAAACGATCGACCTGGAAGGGCAGTTCGTTTGCCCAGGATTCATCGACGCCCACGTGCACATTGAATCGTCGATGCTCTCGGTGCCGGAATTCGCCAGGCTGGCCGCCGCCCACGGCACCGCCGCCGTGATCACCGACCCCCACGAGATCGCCAACGTCATGGGCATCGATGGCATCCGCTACATGCTCGATTCCGCCAAAGGCTGCCCGTTGCGAATCTACGTCATGCTCAGCTCCTGCGTGCCCGCGTCGCACCTGGAAAGCGCCGGCGCGAACCTGTCCGCCGACGACCTGAGGCCGCTGCTCGATGATCCCTGCGTGTTGGGACTGGCGGAGATGATGAACTTCCCCGGCGTGGTCAATGGCGACGAACAGGTGCTGAACAAGCTCAAAATGTGCTCAGGCCGCGTGATCGACGGCCATTCGCCGGGGCTCACCGGGCGCGATCTGCAAGCCTACATCGCATCCGGGATCGGCAGCGATCACGAATGTACCACGCTGGAAGAAGCCCGCGAGAAGCTCCGCGCCGGCCAGTGCATCATGATCCGCGAAGGCTCGCAGGCCCGAAACCTGGAAACGCTGCTCCCGCTGGTCACGCCCGAGACGGCCCACCGCTTCATGTTCGTTACGGACGACAAGGATGTTGAAGACTTGCTGACAGAGGGGCACGTCGATCACATCATCCGCAAGGCGATCTCGTGCGGCTTGAAACCCGCGACGGCCATTCGTCTGGCGAGCATCAACGCCGCGCGCTACTTCGGCCTGGAGTGGTTCGGGGCTGTCGCGCCGGGGTATGCTGCCTCGCTGGCGATTCTGGACAATCTCGAAGAGTGCCGCGTGCAGCGCGTCTACCACGAAGGGCAATTGATCGCCGAGCAGGGCCGATGCGTGGCCGGTGAATCCGCCGGGCCGGTACCCGTGCCCGCAAGCACTATGAATGTACATCAACTGCAACCCGAGCAGTTTGGTATCAAATCCAGCGGCGGCGAGACGCAGAAAGTACACGTCATCGAGATGATCGAAGATCAACTTGTGACCAACCGCTGTGTGGAAGCACTGCCCGTGGTCGAGGGACTGGTGATGCCGGACCCGTCACGCGATATTGCCCAGCTTGTCGTCATCGAGCGGCACGGCGCCACCGGGCGCATGGGATTCGGTTTCATCCGCGGCTTCGGCCTGCGCGCCGGCGCGATTGCATCGACGGTGGCGCACGATGCCCACAACATCGTCATCGCCGGCACCAACGTGTCCGACATTTACGAAGCGGCGGTTCATGCAGTGAAATTGCGCGGCGGATTGTGCGCCGTGAAGAATGGAAAGGTGCTGGCGGACATGCCGCTGCCCATCGCCGGCCTGATGAGTGACGCCCCGGCGGCGGAGGCGGGCAAGCAGCTCAGCGTCCTGCAACGTGCGACTACGCAGGAACTCGGCGGCACGCTGCGAAAGCCGTTTATGGCACTGTCGTTTATGAGCCTGTCGGTGATTGGTTCGCTGAAAGTGACCGACCTCGGCCTGATCGACGTCGATCAGTTCAAACCGATCGAGCTATTCTTGTAGCGGCCGGCGTCCCTGCCGGCCGTCGGGCCTGCTAAACGACGAAGTCAGTGCGAACGACCCTGCCGTTGGCTTGCCGTTTAGCAGCAGTGTGAGAGTATTGAGGCCTCCCCGCTGAATCAGAGGGTGATTCAAGGATGTGACCACTCATTATGAACCGCTCAGCAATCCTCAAACAATCAAAGAAGTACGAAAATAAAATGGTCGCTTTTCTGCGCGAGATCGTTGCCATTCCATCCGAAAGCGGGCAGGAGCGCCGCGTCATCGAGCGCATCCGCCGCGAAATGAACAAGTTGCGCTGCTTCGATCGCGTGTGGACCGACCCGATGGGCAATCTGCTGGCCCGCATCGGCCGAGGCCCGCGACTGATCGCCATCGACGCCCACGTTGATACGGTCGGCGTCGGCGACCCGAGCGAGTGGAAGCACGACCCGTACAAAGGCAAAGTCGCCAAGGGTGTCGTCTACGGCAGAGGCGCCGGCGACCAAAAGGGTGCCGTCCCGGCGATGGTCTATGCCGGCAAGATCATCAAAGACCTCAAGCTACGGAGCAACGACTGGTCGCTGCTGCTGACTTGTACGGTGATGGAGGAAGACTGCGACGGGTTGTGCTGGCAATACATCGTCAACGAAGACCGCATCCGGCCGGAGTGCGTCGTCGTGACGGACTCGACGAACTGCAAGATCCTCCGAGGCCAGCGCGGGCGCATGGAGGTCGGCGTGACGGTCAAGGGCAAGTCCTGCCACGGCTCCATGCCGCACAAGGGCGACAACGCAATCTACAAGATCGCCAAAGTCGTCAACGAGATCGAGAAGCTGAACAAGCGATTGAAGAAGGACAAGTTCCTCGGCGACGGGACAATCACGGTCTCTTATGTCGATTGCAAGACGCCGAGCATGTGCGCCGTGCCGGGCGAAGCGTACATTCATCTCGATCGCCGCCTGACCATCGGCGAGACCAAGGCCTCCGCCTTGCGCGAGATTCGCGACGCCGTCCGCCGCGCCGGCGTACGGGCCAAGGTGGCCATTCCGCGCTACTCCAAGCCGAGCTACACCGGCCTGGTATACGAAACCGACCATTACTTCCCCACTTGGTGCGAGCCGGAGGACGCTCCGCAAGTCTGCGCAGCCGTTGATACATACAAGTCACTTTTCGGCAAAAAGCAGAAACCCAGCCGCTGGACCTTCAGCACCAACGCCGTCTCGATTGCCGGCATGTTCGGCATTCCCTGCGTCGGCTTCGGCCCAGCGCCGGAAGATGTCGCCCACACCGTCAATGACTCCGTGCCGGTTGAACATCTCACCAAGTGCGCTGCGTTCTACGCGGCGTTCCCGGACACGCACTGTGCGGGGGCTCGTTGGTAGCGGTCGGCGTCCCTGCCGACTGACGGCCGGCACAGAGGCCGGCCGCTACACCTCTACGCGGTTCGGCGGGGGGTGGCGCGATCGGTTAGACGGCGGAGAACCTCGGCTGGCTTCTCGAATCGTGCGAGCAAGATCATCGCCGCGATGATGAAGGGTTTGTGGGAGGCTTCGTGGTAGGTATCGAGGCGGGCGCGCTCGAAGACCTCGGCGGACACTTCGCCGGCGGCGCAACTGACGCCGGAAATGTCCGCCGGCAGGCAGTGCATGTACGACGCTTTGCCCCCGCGCGTCAGCGTCATCATTTTCTCGTTGCACTCCCAATCCTTGTGCTTGGCATTGTCCGCCAGGCACTGTTTCTCCAGATCACCGAGCTTGCTGGAATCGTCCGCCCGCAATAGCTCCGTACGTTGTTGCATGATTTGATACGGCGCCCAGCTCTTGGGATAGACAATGTCGGCCTCGCGAAAGGCTTCTTCCATGCTGTGAACGTGCGTGAACGACCCGCCCGACTCGCCGGCGCGTGTGGCGGCGATGTCCAGCGTTTCCGGAACCAAGTCGTAGCCTTCGGGATGGGCCAGCACGACGTTCATTCCGAAGCGCGTCATCAGCGTGATGATGCCCTGCGGCACGGACAACGGCTTGCCGTAGGACGGCGAATAGGCCCAGGTCATGGCCAGCTTCTTGCCGCGCAGGGCGTCGAGCGAGCCGAAGGTCTTTTGCAAGTGCAGCAAGTCTGACATGGACTGCGTCGGATGGTCCAGATCGCATTGCAGATTGATCACCGCCGGCCGCTGCGGCAGCACGCCCTCTTTGTGGCCCTGCTCGACGGCTTCGGCCACTTGCTGCATGTACTTGTGACCTTCGCCGAGGAACAGATCGTCGCGAATGCCGATCACTTCGGTCAGAAACGAAATCATATTGGCAGTCTCGCGCACGGTCTCGCCGTGGGCGATTTGCGATTTGGCTTCGTCCAGATCCTGCACCGCAAGTCCCAGCAGGTTGGCGGCACTGGCGAAGCTGAACCGCGTCCTCGTGGACTTATCTCGAAAGATCGAAACCGCCAGCCCGGACTCAAACACACGGGCTGAGATATTCGCGCGGTGCAGTTCCTCCAGCACCTCCGCCGCCAGCAACACCGCCCGCACGTCGTCGGCAGACTGCTCCCAGGTCAGCAGAAAGTCGCGCTGGTAGAGGCTGGTCGCGCGGGCCTGCAACTGCTCGATCAGTGATCGGGTCTGTTCAGACATTTGTTTCCTCGGGAATCAATTAGGCCACTAAGGCACAAAGACACAAAGAATTTGAGATTTGAGATTGCAAAATACAGAATGCGTCGTCGAGAGCGGAAGTCGCGCCCGCAGCATTGACTGTTCCTCCATGCTCTATTCTCCATTTCTTCACTTTCTGCCTTGGTGTCTTTGTGGCTAGCTTACACCGGCGCGCTGGTTGAATTCCTCGATCAGCTTGTCCCATTCGTGTATTTGTTCAAACTGTTCGGTCCAGAAATCCGGATCCCAGAGGCGGTTCAAGTCTTCGACGGTGCGCTGTTGCTGTTCGACCCAGGTAAAATACTTGAGGTTGTGCAGGGCTTTGCGGTCGTGGTAGCTCAATTCGCGCAGGTGGTCGATGCCGATGCCTTCGAGATAGCGGCCGAAGTGCCGCGCGGCGGTCGTCTCGTCGTATGCGCCGTGCTCTTGGCGCAACTCCGCCAGCCGCGATTGATACAAATCGACCGAATCGGTCAGCGGCGTAAACAGCACGTCGCGCGAGTCCATTTCGTAATGCTTGGCCGTCTTGATGGCGGCGACCAGGTTGCAGACGCCCGAAATCCCCAGCAGTGGCAGTTGTTCGATCAGGTTGGCCGGGACATTCTGCCTGCCGAGAAACGCCCGGCCGGCGTCCTCGTTGAACAGCCGCAACAGTGTCAGGCACTGCTCGTCGTCGACGGCGCAGACCATGTCGGTGTTGCGAACGTTGTGGATCCAGGGGACGTGCTTGTCGCCGATTCCCTCGATGCGATGGCCCCCGAAGCCGCTCCGCAACAGTGTTGGACATTGCAAGGCCTCGACCGCTACGACCCGCAGCGACGGGTGCTGCGTGCGCAAGTAATCACCCGCGGCGATCGTGCCGGCGCTGCCCGTGGCCGAGACGTAGGCGGCGAGGCGGTTGCCTTGGCCGGCGATGCGACTGAAGATTTCCTCAATGATTCCGCCGGTGAGGTGGTAATGCCAGATCGAGTTACCAAACTCCTCGAACTGGTTGAAGATCACGCAGTCTGGGCGCGTGCGGCGGATTTCCCAGCACTTGTCGTAGATTTCTTTGACGTTCGATTCGCAGCCGGGCGTGGCGATGACCTCGGCGCCGATCGATTCGAGCCATTCGAAGCGTTCGCGCGACATACCTTCCGGCAGGATGGCCACTGCCGTGCAACCCAACAGCGCGCAGTCAAACGCGCCACCACGACAAAAATTCCCCGTGCTCGGCCAGACGGCTTTCTGGGCGGTCGGATCGAATTGCCCGGTGACCAGGCGCGGCGCAAGGCAGCCGAAGCCCGCGCCGACCTTGTGCGAACCGGTCGGGAAGTACTTGCCGATCAGCCCCATGATCCGGGCGGGAACGCCGGTGAGTTCCGGCGGAAACTCGATCCAGTTGCCGTCATTGAATCCGCCGCCCGTCTCGATCGGCTCGTTTTTCCACGTGATCCGAAAGAGGTTCAATGGATCAACGTCCCACAGGCCGACGCCGGCAAGCCGCTGTTTGATCGAATCGGGGATCGTCGCCGGGTCTTTCTGCTGCGCGAACGTCGGCACCACAATGCCGCGCTCACGACACCGCTGGACAGTCTTTTCGAGCACTTGCTCATTTATTTGCATACGATTCTCCGCTACAGCATATCCCGCAAGTTGGCAGAACGAAGCGGGTGAGCTATCTTACCATGCAATCGAACGAGGAGAAACCGATCGTGTCGCTGGTGACCAACCTCATTTGCGTGAACTGCCAGGCCGAATACGCCGAAGGCCAGGCCGACGTTTGCCCGCAGTGCGGCATCGATGAGGGCATTCTGGATGTCTGCTTCGATCTGGCTGCCGCCGGCAAGACGCTGACGCGGGCGGCGCTGGCTGAGCGTCCGCCGTCCATCTGGCGTTATCGCGAGGTACTGCCTGTCGACGGCGCTCCGCCCGCCGGTTTGGAACAAATCGGCTGGACGCCGCTGATCGAGGCCCCGCGCCTGGCGGCTGACCTCGGCATCGGCCGACTGCGACTCAAGGACGACGGCCGGAGTGCGTCTGGCTCGTTCAAAGACCGGGCCAGCGCCATCGGCGTGGCTCGGGCGCTCGACGAGGGCACCGGCGAAGTGGCCTGCGCCTCGACCGGCAACGCCGCCAGCAGCCTGGCCCATTGCGCGGCAGCCGTCGGACTGCGTGCGAACATCTTTGTCTCCGAAATGGTGCCGGAAGGCAAGCTCGCACAGTTGCTCGCCTACGGCGCACGGGTCTTCAAGGTTCGCGGCACGTACGCCCAGGCCTATGAGTTATGCATGCAGGCCTGCCGCGAGTTCGGCTGGTATAACCGTAACGCGGCGATCAATCCGTATTTGGTCGAGGGCAAGAAGACCGGCGGGCTGGAGGTGGCTGAGCAGTGCGCGGATGATCCGCCCGACTGGGTGGTGTGCAGCGTCGGCGACGGCTGCTCGATCGCCGGAGTACACAAAGGCCTGCGAACAATGAAGGAAGTTGGTGTGATTGACTGGACCGCGCGAATGCTCGGCGTGCCGGCCGCC
>JADFJZ010000031.1 GCA_022565195.1 Planctomycetota bacterium
TCGGTCACGGAGCGGACGCGCGAAATCGGCACGCGCATGGCCCTCGGCGCCACGTCGGGCCAGATTTTGGCGCAGTTTCTAACTGAGGCGGTGCTGCTCTGCTTGATCGGCGGGCTGTTCGGCTTCGCGGGCGGCACGCTCGTCGCGCAGATCGTGACTTGGAACCTCGGCTGGGAGACGGAGATTTCCTATTGGATGGCCGGCGTGGCCATTTCGTTTTCCACGGCCGTGGGGTTGTTCTTCGGCTTCTACCCGGCGTGGCGCGCCAGTAGACTTGACCCGATCGAGGCATTGCGCTTTGAATGATCG
Organism: Planctomycetota bacterium; assembly: GCA_022565195.1. The sequence goes on from JADFJZ010000031.1 coordinate 310, forward strand.
CGCGGGCTGAAGCCCGCGGCTCCTTGTTTCGTTCGCTATTCAAACATCAACAAGTTTCAGGAGGATGTGATCATGGCATCGGAAAGCAGACGGTCGTTTCTGGCGGGTGTGGGTGCGGCGGCGGTGGCGGGCGGCGTGCTGGCGCCGGAGGTGCAGGCGTTCGAACCGGGCGCCGACGCAAAGCGGGAAGTCATCGGCGGCAGTCCCATCGCGGTGTTCTCGCGCGCGGTGCGCTTCGGGCGAATGGTATGGGTGTCCGGCGTGGTCGGCAACATCGAAGGCTCGCTGAAGCTGGCTTCGCCCGGCACCGAAGCCGAGTTCAAGCAGGCGCTCGACAATCTCAAAGCCTCCGTCGAGGCAGCGGGTTCGAGTCTGGACAAAGTGCTGAAGTGTACTTGCTTCCTCGTCGAGGCATCGGACTTCGCGCTGTTCAACACGGTTTACAAACGGTACTTCCCGAAAGACCCGCCGGCGCGCTCGACGGTGGTCGTCAAAGAGCTGGTCATCCCCGGCGCCAAGCTGGAGATCGACTGCGTGACGATCGTATAGGGACTACAGTTCGTACTTGATCTCGCCGCCGACGATGGTACACACGACGCGCCCGGTAACAGCCATACCGTCGAAGGGACAGTTGCGGCCTTTGGAGCGGAACCGGGTGGCGTCGATGGTCCACTCGGCGTGGGGGTCGATGAGGGTAACGTCGGCCGGACTGCCGACGGCCAGCGAGCCACCGGGCAGGCCAAAGATGCGGGCCGGCGCGGTGCTCATCAATTCGATCAGTTTGTACCAGTCGATGTGTCCCGGCGCAATCAGCGCTTTGGCAAACAGCGCCAGCGAAGTCTCAAGCCCGACGATGCCCGGCGGCGCTTCGAGAAAGCCGCGCGCCTTTTCCTCGGCGGCATGCGGGGCATGGTCGGTGACGAGCATGTCGATGGTGCCGTCAATGACGCCGGCGATGCAGGCGTCCACGTCACGCTGCGGGCGGAGCGGCGGGTGCATCTTGAAGTTGGCGTCCTTCGTGCGGCACGCTTCGTCGGTGAGCAGCAAGTGATGCGGGCAGACTTCGGTCGTGACGCGCACGCTCCCGGCCTTTGCGGTTCGGACCAACTCGACGGCCCGGCGGGTCGAGATGTGGGCGACGTGGTAGCGGGCGTCGTGTGTCTCGGCCAGCGCCAGATCGCGTGCGATCATGAACTCCTCGGCCAACGGCGAGAGCCCGGACAGGCCAAGGTCGCCGGAGACCTTGCCTTCGTGCATGACGCCGCGCGTAAAGGTCGGATCTTCGCAGTGCTGGACGGCCGGCCGATCGAGCGTAGCGAGGGCTTGAAATGCGGCGGCCATCAATGCGTTGTCGGCCAGCCCGTCACCATCATCGCTGAAGGCAACCGCCCCGGCCTCGGCCAGCGCGCGGAAGTCCGCCAGCTCCTTTCCGGCGCGGCCCTTGCTGAGGCAAGCGATCGGGTACACCCGGCAACTGCCATCCTCTTGCGCCTTTTGGATTATGCCCTTCACTACATTGGGTGTGTCGGCTGGCGGCACCGTGTTCGGCATGCAGGCCACGGCCGTGAACCCCCCAGCGACGGCGGCGGCGGTGCCCGTCTCGATGGTCTCTTTGTGTTCGCCACCCGGCTCACGAAGATGGACGTGCATGTCGATCAAGCCGGGAACAACGAGCAGACCAGCAGCGTCGATGACCCGGTCGAACGCTGGCTCCTCGGACCCGCGAGACGAAATCACGCCTCCTGCAATCGTAAGGTCGGCCGGCGCGTCTTGGCCGCTGCCGGGGTCCACGACGCGGCCGCCCTTGATCAGAATGGATGCTCCTTCTGGCATACGCGGAGGATAGTCGATGAACATTCCTATCTCTAGGCCACACCATGATTTGGCGAACTCCGGCACGCACAATGGAGTTCGGAATCTGGAAATTTCACAGCACGGACGCCTGTGGATCCGGCATCGGATCTCGAAGCGACACCGGAACGGTTCAGGAGTGGAAACTCACAGCCTCGCATGGTCGCCGGACAGATTTTATGAAGATAGAAAGTCAAAGGGGATAACATGTTACGACAAGCGTGGCGTATTTTGGAAATATAATCGTGGCATGGGGCACGTCCACCAGTTATAATCGCGCGTGGCTTCGTGGCTTCAAACCAATCCCGGCATCGAGCAAAGGAAAACGGCAGCACATGCGAAATCGAGTTGAACCAAGCGAGCCTTTACAGCGCATCGATGATCTCCACTTCTTCTTGTACCACAGGGCGTTACATCCGGAGCTGTTCCATGTGTTCGAGGTCCGGCACCTTCAGCAGAAGCGCTATACAGCCGAGATTTGGATCACGGGACTGTCGCACGTGGTCATGGTTCAGGCCAAGAATCAAGTCGTCACGGAATTGACGGCGGGCGACAGTGAAATGTTGCCTAAGATGGGCTTGGTCACTCGGTTCCGGTTCCGGGGTGAGAAGGACCACTTGCAGCGGCTGGACGGCGGAATGCAATATATCATGTCCAGCCAGGTTGAACGAATGACGCCGAATCTCTTCGCCGCCTCGCACCGCGATTTGACGCGGTACGCCCAAAAACGGGGTCTGTTCCGCGAATTCCCGGAGTGGGCTTCGGGCGACCATGTGCCTTTCACCTTCGTGGACTATGAGTGCCGCGACGGCGAGCTGCACGTTCATGCTTTCCACGCCTTCCCTGAGGAGGCGACGCTGTTGAAAACGCAATCCATCTTCGAGCTGTCGGCCCGCACGTCAGCCCTGTCCTATTGAGCGAAAGCGTCCATCGCCGTCTGCATCGGGCATGTCGCGAAATGCCGATATCCCGGTGGGGCCAATCCATTTGCGATCAAGGCTGCTTCAGACCCATTCCGATACTTCCTCTAGACATCGCGGTCGCCCACTGACCAGCTTTGGACAGGGACGGTACGACGACATTGGAGGTCATAAGATGTCTATAAGGCATGGAAGCCTGCCCATCATCAGCGTCCTGTGCATCGCCCTCGCAGCGCATGGGGCGCCTCCCGATTACGGCGGTGAGATTGTCACGGTCAAATCGCGCGATATCGAGATCAGCTACTCAGTCCATCAGGCTGCCAGGCCCATTGAGCGCATCGACTTGTGGGTGACGGCCGACCGCGCGGAAAGCTGGCGCCACTACGGCGTGGAGACCTCGGGCGCGACCGCGACCCGGTTTCACGCGGATCGCGACGGCGTGTACGGCTTCTATCTCGTGCTCCGCAACAGCGTCGGCCAGTCATCGGGGCCGCCCCGTTCCGGCCAACAGCCTCATCAGTGGGCGCTCATCGACAGCGCGCCGCCGCTGGTACAGATCAAACAAGTGCGGGTAATCGACCACAAACCGCCCAGAGATGCGGTTCTGGTCGTATCGTGGACGGCATTCGATGACCACCTCGGCGATCGGCCGATCTCGCTGTATTGCCAAACGACGGATCAGCCGGGATGGCGTTTGATGGCAGCCCGCGTCGCCGATGTCGGCAGATTCGATTGGGCGGTGCCCCGAGACCTCAGGGGCCGCATCACGGTGAAGATTGAGATTACGGATCGCGCCGGCAACATGGCTTCGGACACCTCGAGACCGGTGCTGCTGGATTCGCCCATGTCGGGGGCGGCTCTGCCTGCACAGACACAGCCTCCCGCCTTGCAGGGAGTGGATGCCCCGGCAGCACAGAGCAAACCCGCGCTATCGACAGCCGAGCCGGACGACCTGCCCAACCCCACGAGAGCCCAGGAACTACATGAACTTGGGCTGTGGCACAAGAATCGGGGCGAATACGCCTTGGCGGTCGAGCGGCTTATTGAGGCGATGAACCTCAATCCGTACATCAAGTCGCCCGCCTATGATCTCGCGGACATCTACTACGTGCAGAGCAACTATCAAGGGGCGCTCGACATCTACGGGAACATCTTGGAAAAGTATGGTGCGGATCGTCGCGCGTCACGCGGCAGTGCGCTGGCCATGATGGCGCTGAGCAAGTATCCTGATGCACTGCGTCAACTGGAGCACGTGCTGCAATCGGCACCGGATGACGCGGAGATCTGGCTTGACGCCGGCGACGTTTTGCTCTCGATGAGTCAGCCGGCCCAGGCCCGAAGCTACTGGCAGGAAGCCGCTCGGCTGACACCGGGGAATTCGAACATCGCAGGCCGTGCGAAGAAGCGGCTCGCCAAGTACGGCCTCCCGCCGGAATCGGGCAACAGGTAGTACGGCGTGTCATTCGTAGTTCGACGATGCGTTCGACTTGGAGTTGACCCATCGCTTGCGCTCCGGGCTCTGATTTCCGCTACTCGAATCAGAGCCCGAAGCGCAAGCGCCGGGTTAAGCTCGTAATCGCGGAACCGATGATTCGCCGGACCATTCGGCACAACAGGAAATGGACATCGACCCTTGGCCAAGCAGCCCACTTCCAATGAGCCGCCGTGTTCCATCTATGTGGTCCATGGCCCCGAAGTGTACCTCAAAGACCATGCTGTCGCTGACGTGCGACATCGCGCACTCGGCGCCGACCCCGATCCGCTGGCCTGTTCGCACTTCGGCCCCAGCGCCTCGCTGGCGGATGTGCTGGACGAGCTGCGCACTCTCCCGCTGCTGGCGGCCTATCGTCTCGTCATCGTTGCGGATGCGGACGACTTCATCCGGGCCCATCGGGAAGCGCTGGAGCGCTACTGCGCCAAGCCGAGCACGTCGGCCAGCCTGCTGCTGATCTGCAACACGTTCGACAAGCGCACGCGACTCTACAAAGCCGTGGCGGCCACAGGCCGAATCACCACCTGCGAGCCGTTGAAGGGTTCGGCGGTCACGACGTGGATCGTGCGGCAGGCCCAGACGGTGCACCACAAGAAAATAGACGGCAGGACGGCGGCAGTGTTGCGACGCCTGGTGGGCGACGATCTGGCCATGCTCGACAACGAGCTGTGCAAGCTGTCCATCTACGTCGGCGAGCGCCCCGTCATCACGGCGCGCGACGTGGACAGCCTCATTGGATGCCATCGTGAAGAAAAGGTCTTCGGCATTGCCGAAGCACTGGCCCGCCGCGACGCCGCGACGGCGCTGAAGTTGTGGGAGCAGGCCTGGGAAACAGAGCGCGTCGCGCCGGCCCGCGCCGTCGGCGGGCTGGCCTGGGCGCTGCGACGCAATCTGGAAGGCAAGATCAGCGCCATGGCGGGAACGTCCTATGGCCAATTGGCCCGCCAGTTCTGGAAGGATCCGGGCGAAGTCAAGCGACTCCTCGAAGGAGTTTCACTGGCGGAACTGGAACAACAGATGCTCGCGCTTCTGCACGCAGACATGAGCGTGAAATCCGGGGCGAGCAAGACCTTGCAGTCGGCCGTTGAGCGACTTATCCTGGCGCGGTGTACGCTGCCCGCCGCCGGCTGACGATCGGCGCGTTGTCAGGAGGACAACATGAAAGTGCATGGATGCATCAGAGCGCTGACCACGATCGGCTGCATGATCCTGTGTGCGGGGTGCATGCAGACCCGGCCCACGTGGCTGGAATCAAGAACGACCAGACCGATCACGCCGAGCGCCCAACCCAATCCCCCGGTGGAGGAGCGCATTCCGTCTCAGCCTCTCGCGTCGAAGGATCCGGCCCGCGCCGAGCGATCCGTATCGGAGCAAGTCACTCATTACATCGACAACCTCCCGAGCGAACGGCCCGGGCGTGCCAGTATCGAACCGCGGCACCAACCGACCCATCCCGCCCTGCTCCAGCCGAGCCTCATGGACGCTCAAAAGCACACGGAATCGATGAGTTCGGCTTCATTGGGTCGGGTGGGGGAGGACCACTTTGGCTATCAGCCGCCCGGTCGCCGCGTGCTGCCGGTGCTGTCCGGCATTTCCATTCGGCCGGTGGCGGAGAGGCCCGTCGCGCAGCCCATGCCCGAAGTGGCGATGGCCAACCGTCCGGTCGACGTCGGCCAATCGTCAGTCGCCTTGCCGGCGGCAATCGAGCGCGAGATCGAACGGCTTGAGGCGCTGGTGGCCCAGGAACCAAACGACGTCGACCATCAAGTGCGCTTGCGCTATTTGTACCTCGCTGAGGGGATGACCGAGAAGGCCCTCGCACTGCCGGAGGATATGAATCCGGATCAGGCGGTCCTGCTCATGAAAATCGTGCAGTCCGCGATCGCCACACAGAAAGTGATGCACGACCCGACGGCGGTGTCGGAGGAGAGCGTCGAAGCAGTTCAGGACTTGCAGGAATGGCTGGTCTCCAACGCCGACCTGGAGATACCGCGCGTCGTGCTGTGTACGAGCATCCATAGCTACGGTCGCTACGAAGCCATACCGGACGGTTTCTTCGTCAGCGGTAAAGCCAACGAAGCGTACCTCTATTGCGAAGTGAAGAACTTCGCCACGGAATCCACGTCCGACGGCAAGTACCGCACGCGAATCGCGCATCGCCTTGAACTCTTGACGCCGCAAGGCCATTCCGTGTGGAAAGATCCGGACGAAATGGAGGTCGTCGACATTTGCCTGAACAAGCGAACCGATTTCTTTTTCAATCGGCTCGTTCAACTGCCGCTGGGCATCAACCCCGGCGACTATGTCTTGAAAGTGACGGTGGAGGACAAGGTAAAATCGCGCATCGATGAGGCATCGCTGCTGCTGCAGATCAAACCGGCGGGCTGAGTGGTGAGCAGGAGCGAACGAACAGTACGCCGCAGCGGTCGATCTCGACTCGACTGAGTTCGCCGAAGTCCGTGTCGACCGGCAGACGGTCGGCAGTCTTCGACCCTGAGGCTCAGACCCGAAGGGAGACGCCGACCGCTACAAGCGACTTCAGACAGAACCTAACTAATCATTTCGTCTTCGGAGACTAAAATCAAGCAGCGAGTTGGCGAGCGTCATTACAGTTCTCTAACAGCACGATATTGAGCCTCTGCAGAGAGGTCCGAACAGTCCACACAATTCCATGAGTGGCGAAAATGTCTGGGCGGTGGTTTCGCACGAATCGTTTGTACGGACAAGGCTGCCGCGGTGCGGTAGACTGGCGGGCATGGAGATCGACATCGAACAGCTTCCGATTCCGGACTGGAACTTGGCCTGTCGAAAGTGTGGGTATCCGCTGAAGAGCTTGCCCCAGCATCGCTGCCCAGAGTGCGGCCTGGAGGTCGTCATGAGCGAACTGGTGCAGCCGTGGATGCGTCTGCGCGAGCCGCAATTCACAGGACGCGAGCTGCCGCTGCCGGATTTCGGCTTAGTGTGTGGTGATTGCGATGCCCCGCTGGCCGGCGTGACAGAGCTGCACTGCCCGGGCTGCCGGGCACCGTTTGATCCGCGCGACGGCGCCCCGACGGGCAAGTGGTACAAAATCCCGCCGGCACTGCTCGGCGAACTGCCCCCACAGGCGGTGGAGATAATCCTCGCCGAGGAGTTCATTCCCTACGTCCGCCGCGAGAGCCGGGATCTCTCCCGCATCCTGGGGGTCGATGCTCTGGCCGACGTCCGCATCGAGGTGCCCGGCGAGTTTTATTTCGACCTGCTGGCCGCCCTGCGCCGCCACGAACTGACCGCCGCCGACCCCGACGACCCCGACTGGACCTGCTCCAACTGCCGCGAACCCAACCCCGCCACATTCAAAATCTGCTGGAATTGCCACCAGCCACCAAACCAAGGCTAAGAAAGTACCACGCCTCGTGACCGCAACCAGCGGACGCGTTCGAGAATCCAGAGTCAGCGCTTGTTCCGTATTGCATCGATGAGCGAGCGCTCGAGATCGACCATTTTGACGGCACGCGTAAGGAGCAGAACGGCACCGAGCGAAAGGCCGGCCAGGAAGCCACCGAGGTGGGCCCAGTAGGCCACGCTGTCGCCGCTCGATGCGACGCCCCAAATGTCGAACATCAGCCAGAACAGGATCATCCAATAGCTAGCGATCTGGAATGTGCCGCCTCGGATGTAAAACCAATAAATGCAACTGATCGAGTTCAACGGATACCACATCAGAAAAACACCGACGATGCCGTTAATGGCGCCGCTCGCCCCGATCATCGGCCCGCCGGCGAAGACCAGGTGCGTGGCCCCGGCGTACCCTGCCAGCAAGGCATAAATGAGCAAGTAAGGCAGGTTGCCGATCTTGGCGCAAATTGCGTTACCAAAGACCCACAGGAACAGCATGTTGCCGAGCAAGTGCAGGATATCGGCGTGCAGCAGGGCATGGCCGACCATGCCGGCGAAATGCCAGCCGGTCAGGACGAGCGAAGACTCAAACTCCGGCTCGGCATCGCTGGCCAGCACTTCCATGAAGTTCGTGGGCATCAGGGCGTCACCCTGAAACGCGACGTAGTAGATGACGGTCGAGGCGATCACTGCAAC
>JADFJZ010000032.1 GCA_022565195.1 Planctomycetota bacterium
TCTGCAACCTACATTTATATAACGAAACCAGTGCGGTAGATCGCACATATTCTCCCAAGGCGACGTGCAAGATCGGAGACAGATGTGAAAAACTTCGCGGATCGGTTCATCCTTAGAGCGCGAGAACTAGGTCATCCGCTATGCGTTGGAATTGACCCTTACCTTGACAGGATCCCACCTCTATTCAACAGAGGAGATATGTCTCCCGAGTCTTCACAGACTGCCGATGGCGTATTGGACTTCTGTCACGCTGTGCTAGATCAGATCGCTGGGAAAGTTGCCATCATAAAACCTCAGATCGCCCTCTTCGAGCAATTGGGATGGCGAGGCATGAAGATTCTCGAGGAGATTATTCAGAATGATTTTGGTGGGCCGGAGGGACTCAACGTGGGTCATTCGAACGCACGATGATGCCCCGTGTATGGGCACTGGCTCGCTGCCGTCGCGCAGCTTCTATTCTAACCGCAGAGCATCAATCGGATCTGTCCGGCTCGCGGAAACGGCCAGGTACGAGACCGTGCCAAGCGAAACAAGGAACGTGCCAGCCGCGCTCAACACGAAGGGCGACAATCCAAGATCGACACGGTAAGCGAACCCATCCAGCCATAGATTCGCGAAGTACCAGGAACACGGCCAGGCGACCATCGCCCTGGAACTGTTCCGGCAGAGCAACACTCCCATCGATTACCTGTTCATTCCTATCGGTGGCGGAGGATTGGCGGCTGGCATGGCCCTGGTCAGCAAGTACCTGCACCCGGGGATAAAGCTGATTGGCGTGGAAGCCGAAGAATCGGCCTCCATGCAGGCGGCCTTCCAGGCTGGAAAGCCCGTGTCGCTGTCGGAAGTCGGCCATTTTGCCGAAGGCGAGTCTGGCGGCGAAGGCGGGCATGGGGAAGATGGTGGGGCGGTTGAGCACGCGGCCGAGCGTTTTGGTGAATTCGAGATTGGTGACCGGCGTGGGGGCGACGGCGTTGACCGGGCCGCGGATCGATTCTTCGTTCAGGGCGAAGACGATCATGCTCACGAGATCATCGAGCGCGACCCAGCTCATGTATTGGCGGCCCGAGCCGATGCGTCCACCCGCGCCCATCTTGAAAGGGGTGAGCATCTTGGCGAGCGCGCCGCCGTCCGGGCTGAGAACGACGCCGGTGCGAAGCAACACCACGCGGATGCCTTTGTCGGCGGCGGGTTTGGTGGCGTCTTCCCAGGCCTGACACACGCCGGGCAGGAATCCCGAACCGGGACCGCTGTCTTCACGGATGGCAGTCTCGCCGCGGTCGCCGTAGTAGCCGATGGCCGAGGCGGAGACGAGCGTCCTGGGCGGATCGGAAAGCTCGGCGAGTTTTTCGCAGAGCAGCGTGGTTCCGTCGATGCGGCTGGATCGGATACGGGCTTTCTTTTCGGCGGTCCATCGATCCGAGGCGATGTTCTCGCCGGCCAGATGGACGACCGCATCGAGCCCTTCGAGAGCCGCCGTCTCCAACGATCCGGCGCCCGGGTCCCAGCGGATTTCGGTTTCCTTGTCCAGGACGAGCGCGCGGATGAGCCGTTTGACGTTATGGCCGGCCTCGGTGAGAGACGACACCAGTGCCTTGCCGATCAGTCCGGTGGACCCGCTTACCAGCACGTTCATTTGCGTCGCTCCAGTGCACGCCGGAACCATTCGTCGTCGCGTGTCACGTATTCTATCACCGCCACATCGGTCCGCCAGGGTGGATCGCGTTTTCAGAACTTTTGCAACGCCCGCGTGGTTCGTTCGATTCAAGGCTTCTCGAAAGATTCGCGATTCAAATTGACACGTTTCGCCGGGCGCGGATATGATTTGGTCCGCACACGGTGTAGCGCGATTTCAACCGGAGCCGGTCCCCATCAAGATCGACATCCACACGCATATTCTTCCGGAGTCCTGGCCGGACCTGCGCGAGCGATACGGCTACGGCGGCTTCGTTCGGCTGGATCATCACGCCCCCTGCCGTGCGCGGATGATCATCGACGGTAAGTTCTTCCGCGAGATCGAAGACGACTGCTGGAGCCCGGCTCGCCGTTTGGCGGATTGCGACGCGACCGGCGTCGATGTGCAGGTGCTCTCGACCGTGCCGGTGATGTTCAGCTATTGGGCCAAGCCGCGAGACGTGCTCGATCTGTCCAAAATGCTCAACGACCATATCGCCGGCGTGGTGCGCGATTTCCCCAAGCAGTTCGTCGGCCTGGGCACGCTGCCGATGCAGGCGCCGGAGCTGGCCATCGGTGAGCTTGAGCGCTGCGTCGGCGAGCTTGGTTTGTGCGGCGTGCAGATCGGCAGCCACGTCAACGACTGGAACCTCGATCAGCCGGAATTGTTCCCGATCTTCGAGCGGGCCGCCGAGCTGGGCGCGGCGGTGTTCGTTCACCCGTGGGACATGCTCGGCCGGGAACGAATGGAGCGCTATTGGCTGCCGTGGCTGGTGGGTATGCCGACCGAGACCACGGTGGCGATTTGCTCGATCTTGTTCGGCGGCGTGCTGGAGCGGCTGCCGAATCTGCGGATCGGCTTCGCCCACGGCGGAGGCGGATTCCCCGGCGCCATCGGCCGAATCGAACACGGCTTCAACGTCCGCCCCGATCTCTGCGCCACCGTCAACGACAAGAACCCCCGATCCTATCTGGGCAAGTTCTACGTCGATTCGCTGGTCCACGACGCCGACGTGCTGCGTCATTTGGTCAGCCTGATCGGCGCCGATCACGTCGCCCTCGGCAGCGACTATCCCTTTCCGCTCGGCGAAGCCGAACCGGGCCGTCTGATCGAATCGCTCGACGCGTTCGACCCCGAAACGAAAGACCACCTGCTGTGGCGCACCGCCCTCGAATTCTTGGGCTTGAAAAGAGACGGATTCGACCCGTAACGGCCGACGCCTCGTCGGCCGCCGGGCATCCCGGCGATTTTGCTCTGCCCGAGCGATTTTGATGATATAATACACGCATGCTCCGCGCCGATGATCCAACACCACAACCAGATCCACTCGACTACGGCGAGCAGGACGAGAATGGGATCGACTTGTCCCTGATTCGTGAGAATCTCCGGTTGACACCCCTGGAGCGCATCCGCAAAGCCGACGCCGCCCGACGGCAAGCACTGCGACTACTGGAACATGGACGACGACACCGCGAAGACACCTTTCGAGAAGATCGTTGAGCTGTTGGACGCCCACTGCGTGCTATAATCCCCGCCATGAATTCTGAGTTTCAACCAGAGGAAGCTTTCGCGCGACAACTCGACGAGGCGGACCCGCTCCGGGGTTATCGCGAGCAGTTTCACATTCCGCGCCGGCCGGACGGCGAGCCGGTGATCTACTTTTGCGGAAATTCGCTGGGCTTGCAGCCGAAATCGGCGCGGGCCATGGTCGAGCAAGAAATGGACGACTGGGCTGATTCAGCGGTCGATGCTCATTTCAAGGGCGACTCGGCGTGGTATCCGTACCATGATTTGTTCCGCGAGACCGGGGCGCGGCTGGTCGGCGCTCGGCCGGGCGAAGTGGTTATGATGAACAGCCTGACCGTCAACCTGCACTTCATGATGGTCAGCTTCTATCAGCCGACGAAAGAGCGCTACAAAATTCTGATCGACTACCCAACCTTCCCGTCCGACACGTACGCAATCAAGAGCCAATTGCAGCATCACGGCTATGACGCGCGCGACGCGCTTGTGATTCTCAAGCCGCGCGACGGCGAACACACGATCCGAGCGGAAGATATCGAGCGCACGCTGGCGGACGAGGGTGAACGAATCGCACTCGTGATGTTGGCTGGCGTGAATTTCTTCACGGGTCAATTGTATGACATGGAGCAAGTGACGCGGCTGGCGCATCAGCACGGCTGCACGGTCGGATTCGACTTGGCGCACGCGGCGGGAAATGTGCCGCTCCAACTGCACGATTGGGGCGTCGATTTCGCAGTGTGGTGCTCGTACAAGTATCTCAACAGCGGCCCCGGCGCGATCGCCGGCTGCTTTGTGCATGAGAAACATTGGCGGGACGCGGATCTGCCGCGCTTCGCCGGGTGGTGGGGCAACGATCCGGACAAACGCTTCCTGATGCACCTCTTGCCGGACTTCGAGCCGGTCAAAGGCGCCGCAGGTTGGCAGATCAGCAATCCGCCGATTCTGTCGGCGGCGCCGCTGCGGGCCTCGCTGGAGTTGTTCGACGCGGCGGGCATGTCGGCGCTGCGCGCGAAGTCAGAAAAGCTAACCGGCTACTTGCAGTATCTTCTCGGCCGGTTGCCGGCTGATCGGTTTGAAGTGATCACGCCGGGCGCGCCGGAGCGGCGCGGCTGCCAGCTTTCGATCCTGATGCACGATCGGCCTAAAGAGTATCATCGTGCGTTGCTCGACGCTGGTGTGGTGTGTGATTTTCGCGAGCCGAACGTCGTTCGCGTCGCGCCGGTGCCGTTGTATAATACGTTTCATGAAGTGTGGCGCTTCGCGGAAGCGCTTGCGAAGTAGCGCGAAGAGGCAGGTACGTGCCTCATTACTTGCGTATCGTAGATATGGATACGAGGAAGAATCCAAAATTCACGGTCGTCGGTGCGGGGTTGAGCGGTGCGCTGATGGCGGGCTATCTCGCCAAGGCGGGATACACCGTGCAAATGTTCGAGAAGCTGCCCGATCCGCGCGGCGGTGATGCGCCGGCGGGGCGCTCGATCAACCTCGCTATTTCGACGCGCGGAATCCACGCCCTGGAGGAACTCGGCATCGCCGATGAAGTGCTGGCGAGCGCCGTGCCCATGCGCGGCAGGATGATGCACGCAGAATCCGGCGAACTGACCTTCCAGCCTTACGGCACCGAAAAACACCACGTCATCAACTCAGTCTCGCGTGCGGGCCTGAACATTGCATTGCTCAATGTCGCATCGAAGTACTCCAATGCAGAGTTGCGCTTCAACCAGAAGTGTACCGGAGCGGATCTGGACGCGGCGTCGGTCGAGATCACCAACGGCACCAGCGACGAGCGGCACATGGTTCCGGGTGACATTGTGATCGGCTCGGACGGCGCGTTCTCTGCCGTTCGCGGGCAGATGGTGCATCTGGACCGCTTCGACTTTCGCCGGGACTATCTGACGCACGGCTACAAGGAGCTGGTCATTCCGCCGGCGCCCGGCGGCGGGTTTCGGCTGGAGAAAAACGCCCTGCACATTTGGCCTCGGGGCGGGTTCATGATGATCGCATTGCCGAACTTCGACGGCTCGTACACGTGTACGTTGTTTTGGCCTTTCGAGGGTGAGGTCAGCTTCGACGCGGTCCGGACGGATGAGGACGTCACCCGGGTATTCGAGCGGCATTTCCCCGATGCCGCAGGGCACATGCCGACGCTGCTGGAAGATTTCCAGAACAACCCGACCAGTTCGCTGGCCACGGTGCGCTGCAGCCCGTGGTACTACAAAGACAAGGTCGTCTTGCTGGGTGACGCGGCCCACGCCGTCGTGCCGTTTTACGGACAGGGCATGAATGCCTCGTTTGAGGACTGCACGGTGCTGAATGAGTGCATTCGTGAACATGCGCCGGACTGGGAGCGGACGTTCGCATCTTACCATGCGCTGCGCAAGGAAAACGTCGATGCGCTGGCCGACCTGGCCATCAGCAATTTCGTCGAGATGCGCGATCAAGTGGGCTCCGCCCGTTTCCTGTGGAAGAAACGGTCCGAACGCATCCTGGCTCGGCTGTTTCCCGCGTGGTTCGTGCCGCTGTATACGATGGTTTCCTTTTCGCGAATTCCCTACGCCGAGGCTGTGCGGCGCGCGAAAAAGCAGGATCGAGTCGTCGGTTTCGTTCTCGGCCTGTTGCTCGTTGTGATCGTCATTGCCGTGGCGTTGTTGTTGACTTGAATTGTCGGTCGGACCGGAGTCGTTTGTTATGTCGCTGACCTACTCGAACTACTTGAAACTGCCGGAGTTGTTGCGGTTGCAGAATGTCCAATCGGACCCGCCGGAACACGATGAGACGCTCTTTATCATCATCCACCAAGTCTATGAACTGTGGTTCAAGCTGCTGCTGCACGAGTTCGACAAAATCAAACGGGATTTTTCAAGCAACGACCTTTACGGCGCCAGCGCCACGCTCAAACGGACGCGCACGATCATGAAAACGCTCGTCGCCCAGCTCGACATCCTGGAAACCATGACGCCGATGTCGTTCCTGAGCTTTCGGGATCGGCTGGCGGCGGCGTCGGGCTTCCAGTCGGCCCAGTTTCGCGAGTTGGAATTCCTGCTGGGGCACAAACGACCTGAGATGCTGAAGTTTCAGGAAGAGGGCTCGCCCGCTCGTTCGGTGCTGGAACGGCGATTGAACGAACCTTCCTTGGTTGATCACTTTTACGATTTTCTTGAACATCGTGGCGTGCAGATTCCGGCGGAACTGCGTGACAAAGATGTTCGAGCCCCGGGCGTGCCGCACGAACGCATTCAACAAGGGCTGATCAATCTCTACCGCACGCAGCCGGACGTTGCGAACCTGCTCGAGCAAGTTACGGACTTTGACGAAGGCCTGCAGGAGTGGCGCTATCGGCACGTGAAGATGGTCGAGCGCACCATTGGGCATAAGCAGGGCACCGGCGGTTCGCCCGGCGTGGAATTCCTGAAAGAGTCACTGTTCAAACCGATTTTTCCTGATTTGTGGGAGATTCGAGATAAGCTCTGAAAGCTGTCAGCGATCAGCAGTCAGCAGTCAGTCATCAGCGGTCACCACCGATGATCTACGACATTTCGCCACATATCACGGATTCGATCGCTGTCTTCCCCGGCGACACGCCGCCGACGCGGGAAGTGTTGATGGACATGCGCAAGGGCGACGCGCTGACGCTCTCGACGCTGCGCAGCACGGTCCACGTCGGCGCCCACGCCGATGCGCCGAGCCACTATGGGGCCGACGCGCCCACGATCGATCAAGTGGACTTGCAAAGATACATCGGGCCATGCCAAGTGGTCCGCGTGACCGCCTCGCGCGGGGCGCTGCTCGTGCCGGACGCGATAAACGTGGACATCTCGGAACCTCGCGTGCTGTTCGCCACTGGAACCTATCCCGACCCCGGCACATTCAATACCGATTTCGCCGCCCTGTCGCCGGAGTTGATCGATTGGCTTGCGGAGCGTGGCGTGAATTTGGTCGGCGTGGATACGCCCAGTGTGGACCCCGCCGACTCAAAAGATTTGCCCGCGCACAAAGCATTCTTGAAGAACGACGTGTACATTCTCGAAGGCCTGGTGCTCAGCGACGTGCCCGAAGGGCGTTACGAGCTGATCGCGCTGCCGCTCAAACTCGTGGGATTTGACGCGAGTCCAGTTAGAGCAGTGCTGAGGACTCAGGACTGAAAAAGTGCCGAGTCGTCTGCTAAACGGCAAGCCACGGCGGGGCGTCACGAACTGACTTCGTCGTTTGGCAGACTGCAATCTTCATTCTGCAATCGCAATGACTTTGAGTTCGATCGCAATCGGCGTGGGCAGGCAGTTGATTTCGAGCGTGGTGCGGGCGGGGTTGGGCTTGCCGGGGCCGGCGAAGTACTCGGCATAGATCTTGTTGTAGATCGCGAAGTCGTCTTTCATGTTGGTGAGGAACGTCGTGACGTCCACAATGTTCTCCCAGCGCGTGCCGGCATCTTCCAGAACCGTCTTGACGTTGTTGAACACGGCGTGGCACTGCTCGGCGATGTCGTAGGCGACGATTTTGCCCGTCTCATCCAGCGTCACGCCGGGGATGTCCTTACTGCCGCGCTTGCGCGGGCCGATGCCGGACAAGAACAGCAGGTTGCCCACGCGCTTGGCGTGCGGAAACGCCCCCACGGGCTCCGGGGCGCGATCGCTGACGACATTGTCCATTTCCGGATTGCGTGACATACGAAGACTCCAAAGAAGAACTAACCGCAGAGATCGCAGAGAACGCAGAGAGGATTTCAGGAAAAAACCAAGAGGAATTCTCTGCGCTCTCTGCGATCTCTGCGGTTAATCTCTTCTATGTTTCAGAGAAAACTACATTTTGATGCAGACGTTCTTGGGTTCGGTGAAAAAGCGCATCGCTTCGGCGCCGCCTTCCCTGCCGACGCCGCTGGATTTCATGCCGCCGAAGGGCACGCGCAGGTCGCGCAGCATCCAGCAATTGACCCACACCGTGCCCGAATCGATCCGCTCCGCCAGGCGGTGGGCCCGGGTCAGATTCTGCGTCCAGATCGACGCGGACAGGCCGTATTTCGTGCTGTTGGCGTAGTCCGCCACTTGATCCTCGCTCTCAAACGGCATAATGGTCACGACCGGCCCGAAAATCTCCTCTTGATTGACTCGACATTCGACGCCCAACCCGGTGATCACGGTCGGCTCGAAGAAGTAGCCGTTCTTGCAGCGCTCGCTGACTGCCTCAGGTGGCCGACCGCCGCACAGAATCTCGCCGCCTTCGTCTTTGGCCAGTTCGACGTAATACCTCACTTTGTCAAGCTGGGCCTGCGAGACTTGCGCCCCGTGATCGGTGGTTTCGTCGAGCGGGTCGCCGATCTTTAGTTTGCGAGTTGCGGCCACAAATCGATCGACGAACTCATCGTACCGCTGCTGTTCGACGAATACGCGCGAGCCGGACAGGCACACTTGCCCTTGATTGG